>DASUYB010000137.1 GCA_036377595.1 Longimicrobium sp.
CCATCTCCACGCCGACCACTTCCTGGGGGTGATCGGCCTGCTGCGCACGCTCGGGCTCCAGGCGCGCGAGGAACCCGTCGATCTGTGGGCGCCGCGCGGGACGGAGCCGATCCTCAAGGCGGCCGTGGAGCTGGGCGTGGAGCGCGTGCCGTTCGAGGTGCGCATCAACGGCGTGGAGGCGGGCGAGAAGGTGGCGCGCGACGGCTACGACGTCGTCCCCTTCAAGGTGTCGCACGGGGGGAAGGCGTTCGGCTGGGCCATCGTGGAGCACGAGCGCCTGGGCCGCTTCAACGCCGCGAAGGCGCGCGAGATGGGGATCCCCGAGGGCCCGCTGTGGGGGAAGCTGCACCACGGCGAGTCCGTGGAGGTCGACGGGCGCGTGATCACCCCGGCGGACGTCGTCGGGGCGCCGCGCGCCGGGCGCAAGCTGGTGATCAGCGGCGACACGCGCCCCTGCCAGTCCACGCGCGAGATCGCCGCGAACGCCGACCTGCTGATCCACGAGGCCACCTTCGCGCAGGACGAGGCCGAGCGCGCCGCGCACACCGGCCACTCCACCGCCCGCGAGGCAGCCGAGGTGGCCGCGAGCGCCGGCGTCCTGCGGCTCGTCCTCACCCACTTCTCCCCCCGCTACGCCGACGACCCGCGCTGGCTGGAGAAGGAGGCGCGCGCCGTCTTCCCCGAAGTGACGGCCGCCTACGACGGGCTGACGATCGAGGTGCCCTTCCGGCCGGAGTGACGGGGCGTGCGGATCATCGCATCGACACGGGCCCGCTCCCTCCACGGAAGCGGGCCCGTTCGCGTGCGGAGGTGCTTGCGGCGTGCGGGGATTCCAGCCTACATAGCGAACGCGTCCGGAATCGATTCGACGATTACGGGGATTTGGATGGACGAGCGAGAGATTGAGACCCGCCGCGTGCTGCGCCACTTCGTGGCGGCGCTCGCGTACCGCACGCAGAAGGCGCTGCGCGATGCGCCGCCGGAGTTCGCGGACTTCCACGCGGGCGCCGGCGCGCGTACGCCGCGCGAGCTCGTGCGCCACATGGCCAGCGTGCTCGGTTACGCGCGCACGTTCTTCGTCGGCGGCGTCTACCAGGCGGAGCCGCTGGAAAGCTTCGAGGCGGAGATCGAGCGCTTCCACGCCATGGTCGCGGACGTCTCGCAGCACCTCGCGCGAGGCGACGCGCTGAACGGGCTCACCTTTGACCAGCTGCTGCAGGGGCCGTTCTCGGACGCGATGACGCACGCCGGCCAGATCGCGATGCTGCGGCGGCTGGCGGGCGCGCCGGTGGCGTCGGAGAACTTCCTCTTCGCCGACATCTCCGCGGACCGGCTCGGCTCGTCGCAGGCCCTCCCGTCGGCGCCTGATCCCGCGTGGATGGGCGCGGTGGTGCGCGGCGCGTGGCGCATCGCGCGGTGGCAGGCGCGGGTGACGGAGCGGCTGCGGCGCGCGCGCGGACGCTGACTCTCACCGATCGACATTCATCCCCATCCCCTCAACATTGAACCGCCTCGACAAATTCATCGCCGCGCACCGGGAGATGATCCGCCGCGCGCTGCTCGTCGCCGCCCTCGCGCTACCGGCGCTGGCGATCGTGGGAGCGGTGCTGATTTGGGCGCGCGTCGTCGACCTGGGGGCGCGCTCCGACGCGGCGGCGACGTTCCTGGTGCTGTACTACGGACCGTTGTTCGTCGCCGCGCCGCTCTGGGTGCGCGAGCGGCTGGACCTCGGCGGCTGGGCGCGCATCGTCGACGGGGGCGTGCTGGTCCTGGCGTTCGCGCGGATGACGGGCGGTGAGGTCCTGCCTTACTCCGGCCATATGCTCTTCCTCACCTACTCGCTGCTCGCGACTCCCATTTCCGCGCGCTATCGTCTGCTCGCGGTTGCGCTGCTGGCGGAGACGACCGTGTTCAAGCTCTGGATCTGGCGCGACTGGAGATCGTGGCCGCTGGGCTTGATTCTCGGCCTTGCCGCCGCCTTCATGTGGTGGGCGTCCAATCGCGGACGCGGGCCGGAGGAGACGCTACAGCCGGGAAAGGAGACGGCACGATGACCGACACGTCGCCGCAGGCGCAGCTCGACGGGTTCCTGGCGAAGTACACGCCGGAGGTCACGGCGGAGGCGGTGGCCGCGCTCGAGCGGCTGCGCGCGCAGGTGCCCGGCGCGGTGGAGATGGTGTACGACAACTACAACGCGCTGGTGATCGGCTTCGGCGCCACGGAGAAGGCATCGGAGGCGGTGCTTTCGATCGCGGTGATGCCGCGGTGGGTCACGCTCTGCTTCCTCACCGGGACGAAGATCCCCGATCCGCACGGCCTGCTGCAGGGCTCCGGAAACGTCGCCCGGCACGTGAAGCTCGGCTCGGCCGCGGACGTCGACCGCCCCGAGATCCGCGAGCTGATCGGCCACGCGGTCGCATCATCCCCCCAGCCGTTCGACACCGGCGGCCCCGGGCGGATGGTGATCAAGTCCATCTCCGCGAAGCAGCGACCGCGGCGGCCGGCGGAGAAGGGTGTTCCCCCGCCGCGTCCATCCTGATCCGCACGCCCATCTCCATCCCCCGACACCCCGTTGTCGAATTCCGGCTCCCCTGGACGACTATCCGGCGACCACGGCCGTTCACACCCGTTCCGGAGGGGAGCCATGAAGTACCTGTGCCTGATCTACGACGACGAAGCGCGGCTGGCGGCGCGCACGCCCGACGAGGCGGCCGCGTTCACGCGCGAGTACATGGAGTTCACGCAGGGGCTGCGCGACGGCGGCCACCACCGCGCAGGCGAGGCGCTGCAGCGCACGGACACGGCGACGACGGTGCGCGTCCGCGACGGGCGGGTGTCGTCCACCGACGGGCCGTTCGCGGAGACGAAGGAGCAGCTGGGCGGCTTCTACCTGGTCGAGGCGCGCGACCTGAACGACGCCATCCAGGTGGCGGCGCGCATCCCCTCCGCGCGCTACGGCAGCGTGGAGGTGCGCCCCGTGGTCGACTTCTCCCGACCGTAGCGGGTCCGCGTCACGGGGATGTCGATTTCGGGCATCCCCGGACGACCATCTGTGCCCACATCCCCATCACCCCGCTTACGGGAGATCGAAATGCGCTACCTGTGCCTGATCTACGACGAGGAAGCCAAGCTCGCGGCGATGCCGCAGGAAGAGTCGCAGGCGTTCATGCGCGAGTACTTCGGGTTCACCAACGGCGTCCGCGAGAGCGGCCACTACGTCGCCGGCGAGGCGCTGCAGCCGGTGGCGACGGCCACGACGGTGCGCGTCCGCGACGGCCGGGTGTCGGCCACGGACGGGCCGTTCGCGGAGACGAAGGAGCAGCTGGGCGGGTTCTACCTGATCGAGGCGCGCGACCTGGACGACGCCATCCAGGTGGCGCAGCGGATCCCGTCCGCGCGCACCGGGAGCATCGAGATCCGCCCGGTGGTGGACTTCAGCCAGCAGCGGCCGTCGTCGTGACGGGGGTGGACCGGGATGCGGCCGGGCGCGCGCGCGAGGCGGTGGACGCCGTCTACCGCACCGACTCGCGCCGCGTCCTGGCCACGCTCATCCGCCTGCTGGACGGCGACTTCGACCTGGCCGAAGAGGCGCTGCACGACGCGTTCGCCGCGGCGCTGCAGCGCTGGCCGCGCGACGGCATCCCCGCCAACCCGCGCGCGTGGCTCGTCTCCGCCGGCCGCTTCAAGGCGATCGACGCGATGCGGCGCCGCGCCCGCTTCGACGCGCGCCTGGCCGACGTCGCCGAGCACCTGGCTTCCAGCCGCACCGATCAGGAGCTGGGGGATGAAGATGGCGTCGAGGACGACCGGCTGCGGCTCGTCTTCACCTGCTGCCACCCCGCCCTGGCGCCCGACGCGCGGATCGCGCTGACGCTGCGCGAGGTCTGCGGGCTGACCACGGAGGAGATCGCGCGCGCGTTCCTGGTTCCCGCGCCCACGCTGGCGCAGCGGATCGTGCGCGCGAAGGCCAAGATCCGCGACGCGCGCATCCCCTACCGGGTGCCGCAGCGCGCCGACCTGGCCGAGCGGCTGGACGGCGTGCTGCACGTGGTCTATCTCGTGTTCAACGAGGGATATTCGGCCTCGTCGGGAGATTCGCTCACGCGCCCGGACCTTTCCGGCGAAGCGATCCGTCTCGGCCGGCTGCTGGTCGAGCTCCTCCCCGAGCCCGAGGCCGAGGGACTGCTTGCGCTGATGCTGCTGCACGAGTCGCGGCGCGCCGCGCGCACCACGGCGGACGGCGAGCTGGTGCTGCTGGACGAGCAGGACCGCGCGCTGTGGGACCGCGCGCTGATCGCGGAAGGGTGCGCGCTGGTGGAGCATGCGCTGCGGTCGCGCCGCTTCGGCCCGTACGCGCTGCAGGCCGCCATCGCCGCCGTCCACGCCGAGGCGGCGACGGCGGAGGCGACCGACTGGCCGCAGATCGTCGGCCTCTACGACGTGCTGCTGCGCGCCGACCCCTCGCCCGTGGTCGAGCTGAACCGCGCCGCGGCCATCGCCATGCGCGATGGTCCCGCCGCCGGCCTCGCGCTCGCCGACGCCATCCTCGCCCGCGGCGACCTGGACGACTATCACCTCGCCCACGCCGCCCGCGCAGACCTCCTCCGCCGCTTGGGACGAGTCGATGAGGCCCGCGCCGCCTACGAGCGCGCCCTCGCCCTCGCGCGTCAGGAGCCCGAGCGGCGATTCCTCTCCCGGCGGCTGACGCAGCTCGATGGATGAATCCTGGAAAGAATTTTTCTCACGCAGAGTTAGCAGGGTCAGCAGAGGAAGAGCTGCACAGGCGTTCGACAGCACCGTTTTACACGTTGGCCATAAGAGGTTGAACAGCAACAAGATACAACAAGACCCCGTCGGACGCGTGTACAACGCGTCCGGCGGGGTCTGAATCGAGGCAAGTGCTTACACAGGTGTAACTTGAAGGATTTTCGGAGGCAGCGGGACCTTGCAACAATTCAAAAGATCCCGCTCCTCTCTGGCGAGGACCTTCGTCTGGAGGACCGC
>DASUYB010000138.1 GCA_036377595.1 Longimicrobium sp.
TGTACCCCGACGAGAGCTCGGCGCGGGTGCCGGGGTGGGGGGGGTGGGAGGGCGAGGGGAGCCTCAACTCGTTCGAGGGCGAGCTCTTCCGCGAGCAGGTGCGGCGGATCGAGGGCGAGCGGCAGGCCGTGCACTACGAAAAGGTGTTCGAGAGCGGCGACGGCGAGGCCATGCTGCGCCGGCTGCCCGGCTACCTGTCGCAGCCGGGGGTCACCGCCATCGTCTTCAACTTCGTGGACCAGCTCACCCACGGCCGCTCCGAGAACGCGGTGCTGATGGAGGTGGCGCGCGACAAGGAGGCGCTGCGCGCGCTCACCCGCCAGTGGTTCGAGCGCAGCGAGGCGCTCACCGCCATCCGCGAGGCGCTGCATCGCGGCATCCCGGTGCTGGTGACCACCGACCACGGCTCCATCCACTGCCACCGGCCCGCCACGGTGTTCGCCAAGCGCGACACCACCCAGAACCTGCGCTACAAGTTCGGCGACGACCTGCGCGCCGAGGACACCACGCTGGCGTTCAGCACCAACGATCCGAAGAAGCTGCGCTTTCCGCCGGGGCGGCAGGCCACCAACTACCTGATCGCGCTGGAAGACGTCTTCTACGTCTACCCCACCAAGCTGCGCCAGTACCAGGCGCGCTACCGCGGGAGCTTCCTGCACGGCGGCGTGAGCCCGGAGGAGATGATCCTGCCGGTGGCGCTGCTGACCCCGCGATGAAGGTCTACCTCCGCATCCTCCGCTACCTGCGGCCGCAGCGGAAGCTGTTCGCGCTGGCCATCGCGGCCATGACGCTGGACAACGCGCTCGACGCGTTCAGCTTCACCCTGCTCATCCCCTTCCTGGACCTGCTGTTCAACGGTGGGCAGACCGTGGCGCACGCCGGGCGGATGTTCGGCGGCGGTCAGATCGGGCGGCTGCTGGAGTGGACGGTCGGCGGGCTCGTCACTGGCCGGCCGCCGATGGCCGCGCTGCGCAACGTGGTGATGCTGCTCTTCGCGGTCTACCTGCTGAAGAACGTGGCCAACTACGTGTGGAGCGTGCTGGTCACCGTCATCGAGGGGCGGGTGACGCGCGACCTGCGCAACGACATCTACGCGCACCTGCTGCGGCTGGGCTTTCCCTTCTTCCAGCGCACGCGCGCCGGGCAGGTGATCAGCCGGGTGACCAACGACGTGGACCAGATGCGGTCCCTCGTCACCAGCAACCTGGCCAAGCTGCTCTCGTCGAGCATCCAGGCGCTCGTCTACGTGGCGATGCTCTTCCTCCTCTCCTGGCAGCTGACCCTCGTCTCCCTCCTGTTCGTCCCCCTCACCGCGGCGTTGTGGGGGAGATTGAGGAAGCGCCTGCGGCGCGGGGTGATGAAGGTGCTCGACACGGTGGGCGAGGTCGCCAGCCACGTGCAGGAGACGGTGAGCGGGATCCGGCTGGTGAAGGCGTCGGGCGCCGAGGCGTTCGAGGAGGAGCGCTTCCGCGGCCTGACGCGGCGCCACTACAAGGCGCAGGTGCGCAACGACCGCTGGCGCAAGTTCATCCCGCCCGCGACGGAGATGATCTCGGCAGCGACGATTCTCGCCCTCCTGTGGTACGGCACCTGGCTGGTGCTGGGCCAGGGCGCGCTGAAGCCGAGCGAGCTGCTGGCGGCGCTGATGTTCGCGGGGAAGCTGGCGGTGCCGGTGAAGTTCATCGGCAACTACCCCGCGCAGGTGCAGCCCGGCCTGGCCGCGGCGGAGCGCGCGTTCGAGCTGATCGACCGGCCGATCGAGGTGGTCGATCCTCCCGACGCGGCCCCGTTCCCCGGCTTCGCGCGCGAGCTGCGCTTCGAGGGGGTGGGCTTCGCGTACGCGACGGACGCGCCGGTGCTGGAGGACATCGATCTCTCCATCCGCCCGGGCGAGGTGGTCGCGCTGGTCGGCCCGAGCGGGGCGGGGAAGAGCACGCTGGCGGACCTCGTCCCGCGATTCCACGATCCCACGTCGGGACGGATCACGCTCGACGGCATCGATCTGCGCGCGCTGCGGATGGCGGATCTGCGCGGGATCCTGGGGATGGTGACGCAGGAGACGATTCTCTTCCACGACACCGTGCGCGCGAACATCGCCTATGGGCGCCCGGACGCGCCGCACGACGCGGTGGAGGCGGCCGCGCGCGCGGCCAACGCGCACGAGTTCATCGCCGCGCTGCCGAACGGCTACGACACGGTGCTGGGGGAGAAGGGGACGCGGCTGTCGGGCGGGCAGCGGCAGCGCATCGCCATCGCGCGCGCGCTGCTGCGCAATCCCCCGCTACTGATCCTGGACGAGGCCACCAGCGCGCTGGACACGGAAAGCGAGCGGCTGGTGCAGCAGGCCATCGACGAGGTGATGGCGCACCGCGCGGTGCTGGTGATCGCCCACCGCCTGTCGACCGTGCGGCGCGCGGACCAGATCCTGGTGCTGGACCGCGGCCGCATCGTGGAGCGCGGCACGCACGACGAGCTGCTGCGCCAGAACGGCGTCTACCGGCGCCTGTACGACCTGCAGTTCGCGGTAGAGGACGAGCGGGCGGCGTCGCTGATCTAGGGGACAGGGGACGGCCTGCGCGGGATGTGTCCTGGTGGGAGGCGGGGATTTGCGCCGCCGCGGGTTCCCCCCCACCCCCGACCCCTCCCCCACGAGGGGGGAGGGATGGGGGAGGGGAGACCTCATCGCCGCGTCGACATCTGCTCGATGGGCAGATCTCGACCCGGGAGTCCGCGAAGGCGGACTTTGTGTCGTTGTTGCCGCGAATTTATTCGCCCGGCAAGGCCCGGCAGCCCGCTACGAGCGGGGATGCCATTTCCACGAACGAGAACACCTGACGGATAGATGAACGTTCCGCTGCTGGACCTGAAGGAGCAGTACCGCACCGTCGCCGCTGACATCGCGGCGGCCATGCAGCAGGTGATCGAGGACCAGCGCTTCATCCTGGGCCCCGTGGTCGACGAGTTCGAGCACCAGGTCGAGGCGGCGCTGGGGGTGAGGCACGCCGTCGGCTGCGCCAGCGGGACGGACGCGCTCATCCTTCCGCTGCGCGCGCTCGACTGCCCGGGCGCGGAGGTGGTGACGTCGCCGTTCACCTTCTTCGCCACCGCGAGCACGATCCACCTGGTCGGCGCGCGGCCGGTGTTCGCGGACATCGACGCGGAGACGTTCAACCTCGACCCCGCCGCCGCCGAGGCCGCGGTGACGGAGCGCACCCGCGCGGTGATGCCGGTGCACCTGTTCGGGCAGATGGCGGAGATGGAGGCCTTCCGCGCGCTCGGCGACCGGCGCGGCATCGCGGTAATCGAGGACGCGGCGCAGGCCATCGGCGCGCGCCAGCGGACGTCGGACGGCACGGTGATCACCACGGGAACGCTGGGCGACGCGTGCGGCTTCTCCTTCTTCCCCACCAAGAACCTGGGCGCGTTCGGCGACGCGGGGATGACGGTGACGAACGACGACGCCGTCGCCGAGCGGCTGCGCAAGCTGCGCGTGCACGGCGGCCGGCAGATGTATCACCACGAGGAGGTGGGCTACAACTCGCGCCTCGACGCACTGCAGGCCGCGGTGCTCTCCGCCAAGCTGCCGCACCTCGAGGCGTGGAGCGCCGCCCGCCGCCGCCACGCCACGTTCTACGACCAGGCGCTGGCGGGGATCGACGGGCTGGCGACGCCGGTCGTCCGCCCCGGCAACGAGTCCATCGTCAACCAGTACACGGTGCGCGTCACAGGCGGGAAGCGCGACGCGCTGCGCGAGCACCTCACCGCGCGCGGCGTGGGCTGCTCGGTCTACTATCCCGTGCCGCTGCACCTGCAGGAGTGCTTCGCGTACCTGGGCCATCGCGAGGGCGAGTTCCCCGAGAGCGAGCGCGCCTGCCGCGAGGTGCTGTCGCTCCCCGTCTACCCCGAGCTCACGCCGGATCAGCTCGGCTACGTGGCGGAGACCATTCGCGGCTTCTTCGGCGCGTGAGGACGGCGTGAGGGTGCTCGTCACCGGCGGCGCGGGGTTCATCGGCAGCCACGTCTGCGAGCGGCTGGTCGCGCGCGGCCACGAGGTGGTAACCGTCGACAATTTCGACCCGTTCTACGACCCCGCCATCAAGCAGCGCAACCTGGCGGACCTGCTGGAGAGCGGGCGATTCCGGCTGGTGGTGGCCGACATCTGCGACCTGCCGGCGGTCGAGGAGGGGGTGGGGGATGACGCGATCGACGTGATCGTCCACCTCGCGGCGAAGGCGGGGGTGCGGCCGTCGCTGGAGCACCCGCGCGCCTACGTCCGCGCCAACGTGGACGGCACCGCGGCGATGCTGGAGCTGGCGCGGCGGCGCGGCATCCGGCCGTTCGTGTTCGGCTCCAGCAGCAGCGTCTACGGCGAATCGGCGTCCGTCCCCTTCTCCGAGAGCGACCCCGCGGCGCATCCCATCTCCCCCTACGCGGCCACCAAGCGCGCGGCGGAGCTGGTCTGCCATACGTACGCACACCTGTACGGGCTGTCCGTCATCGCCCTGCGCTTCTTTACCGTCTACGGCCCCCGGCAACGGCCTGACCTGGCGATCCACAAGTTCGCGCGGCTGATGTCCGAGGGGCGCCCGGTCCCCTTCTTCGGTGACGGAAGCACCGAGCGCGACTACACCTACGTCGACGACATCGTGCAGGGCGTGGAGGCCGCCGTCGACTGGGCGCGCGCCGCCCGCCCCGGCGAGTTCGAGGTGGTGAACCTGGGCGAGAGCCGCACCACCACGCTCGCGCGCCTGGTCGAGCTGATCGCCGGGGCGCTGGGCGTGGAGCCGGAGCTCGACCGCCAGCCCGCGCAGCCGGGCGACGTGCCGCGCACCTTCGCCAACGTCGACAAGGCGCGGCTGCTGCTGGGGTACGATCCGCGCACGCCGGTGGAGGACGGCATCCCGCGGTTCATCGAATGGTTCCGCTCGCAGCCTGAGTAAGCACATCTCCCGTTTGACGATGCACGTGGTGGCGCACAACGGTGCGCGCATCTGGGGCGGCGCGGAGCGCGCGACCGCGCTGCTGCTCGCCGGCCTGCAGCGGCGCGGCCACCGCGTGCTCCTGCTCTGCAACGAAGCCGAGGTGGCGCGCCGCGCGGCCGCGCTCGGCGTCCCGACGGAGATCCTCGCGCTGGGCGGCGACGCGATGATCCCGCATGCGCTGCGGCTCGCGCGACGGCTGCGCCGGCTGCGCCCGGACGCGTTCATCATCGGCACCTACAAGAAGCTGTTCCTGGCCGCGCTCGGCGCGAGGCTCGCCCGCGTGCCGCGCATCGTCGCGCGGGTGGGGCTGGAGACGGACACGCCGCGCAGCGCCAAGTACCGCCTCGCACTCCCGCGCTGGGTGGACGCGGTGGTCGTCAACGCGCGGCGCCAGCGGTCCGCCTTCGCCGATCTTCCCGGCTTCGATGTGGATCGCGTCGTGGTGATCCACAACGGCGTGGAGCCGCCGGTCTCCCGCGCGCCGCGGGGCTCGGTTCGCGCCGCGCTCGGCATCCCCAACGACGCGCACGTCGTTGGCGCGATGGCGCGTCTGGCGCGGCAGAAGCGGCTCGATCGGCTCCTCCGCGCCGTCTCCAAGCTCCCCGGCGTGCACTGCGTGCTGGCGGGGGATGGAGAAGAGCGCGGCGCGATCGAATCCCTCGCGGCGCAACTCGGCATTGCGGATCGCGTCCACCTGCTCGGCCACCGCGACGATACTGCGGAGGTACTCGACGCGCTGGACGTGTTCGTCGTCTCCTCCGATCGCGAGGGGCTGTCGAACGCGATGCTCGAGGCGCTCGCGTGCGGCGTCCCCGTCGTCAGCACGCGCGTGAGTGGCGCCGACGACGCGCTGGAGCCGCTCGCGGACGGCACCGCGCCGGGCGAGATCGCCGGGTTCTCGGAGGACGAGATCGCCGCCGCGCTGCGACGCCTCCTCGCGGACCCGGAACTTCGTCGGACGATGGGAGATGCGGGGCGTCGGCGGGCGATGGAGCGCTTCTCGATGGACGTGATGCTGGAGCGCTGGGAGGCGGTGCTGGCCGGGCGGACGGTGGCCGCATGAAGCTGGTGATCCAGAACGGCAGCCGCGTGTGGGGCGGCAACGAGAAGTGGCTGGCCACGCTGTCGGCCGGGCTGATCGCGCGCGGGCACGAAGTGATCGTCTCCTGCCCGCGCGGCGCCGTCCGCGAACGGCTGGGGGAGATGGGGATCGCGACGACGGGCGTGCGGCCGCGCGGCGTGCTGGACGTGGTGAGCGGCGTCGCGTTCGCGCGGTGGCTGCGCCGCGAGCGGCCGGACGCGCTGCTGCTGACCTCGTGGCAGCCGCTGGCGTGGAGCGCGTGGGCGGGGCGGCGCGCGGGCGTCCCCCGCATCGTCGTGCGCCTGGGGATCGTGCGCGAGCACCCGCGCCGTGGCGGCCGGGCGCGCGCATTCCGCCGCTGGGTCGACGCGATGATCGTGAACTCGGCGGAGATCCGCGACGTGTGGCTCCGCTCCGCGCCGGACTATCCCGCGGAGCGGATCCACGTGGTGATGAACGGCCTCCGCGCGCGCGACGCCGAGCGCCCCGCGCTGCGCAGCCGCCTGCGGAACGAGCTCGACGTGGCGCCAGAGACGCTGCTGGTCGGCGGGGCGGGGCACCTGGCGCCGCGCAAGGGCTTCGACCTGCTCCTGCGCGCGTTTGCCGCCGCGGCGCTGCCGGACGCGCGCGTCGTCATCGCCGGCGGCGGCGACTACCTGCGCGAGCTGCGGGAGATGGCGGACGCGCTCGGCATCGCGGATCGCGTGCATTTCCTGGGGCACCGCGACGACGGGCCGGACGTGATCGGCGGGTGCGACGTGTTCGTGCTCGGCAGCCGCAACGAGGGGATGGCGAATGTGATGCTGGAGGCGATGGCCGCCGGCGTCCCCGTCGTCGCCACGGACGTCAGCGGCGTGCGGCGCGCGCTGGGCGCGGAGGAGGGCGCTCCACCCGCCGGCTGGATCGTCCCGCCCGACGACGCGGACGCGATGGCCGCTGCCCTGCGCGAGGTGGCGGATGCGCTCGTGGCCGGTTCAGCGCGCGTCGAAAAGCGCACGGACGAGGCGATGCGCCGCATCCACGAGCGCTTCGGCGTGGAGCGGATGGTGCGCGAGTGCGAGGCGATCCTCTTCGGCCAGCGCGGCGCACCGTGAGCGAGCTCCGCTATCCGTCGCGCCGTGTCTGCATCGTCCTGCTCACCGGGCTGGGCGACGTCGTGCACGGCCTGCCGCTGGTGAACGCGCTGAAGGAAGACGACCCGCTGCGCCGCATCACCTGGGTCGTCGAGCCGATGCCCGCGCCGCTGCTGGCCGGGCATCCGTCCATCAACCGCGTCGTCGTCTACCGCAAGAAGGACGGCCTGCGCGGCATCCGCCAGCTCCGGCGCGACCTGCGCGCCGGTGGCCCCATCGACCTGACGCTCAACCTCAACGTCTACACCAAGAGCATCTGGCCGACGCTGCTGTCGCGCGCGCGGCACCGGCTGGGCTTCGACCGCGGGCGCTCGTTCGAGGGCGTCTGGCTCGCCTCCAATCACCACCTCGACGCGCGGCCGCGCGCGCACACCGCGGACATGTTCCTGGAGTTCGCGGAGCACCTCGGGCTCGCGGTCCCGGACCCGGAGTGGCAGATCCGCTTTACCGGCGAGGAGCGGCGGGCGCAGGCGGAGTTCTTCGCGCAGTTCGAGGGCCGCCCCGTCGCGACCATCGTCCCCGCGTCGGCGAACGCGAAGAAGGATTGGCCGGCGGAGCGGTGGGCGCGCGTGGCCGACGCGCTGGCGCACGACTTCGGCTATCGCGTGGTGCTGGCGGGCGGGCCCGGTGAGCGCGAGCAGCGCATCGCACGGGAGATCGTGGAGCGGTCGAGCGCCGGCCCCATCTGGGCGCTGGGGGATTCGATCCGGCGGCTGACGTGGATCGTGGCGGGGAGCAGCCTGGTGCTGGCGCCGGACACCGGCCCGGTGCACATCGCGCGGGCGTTCGGGGTGCCGGTGATCGGGCTGTACGGGCACACCAACCCGTGGCGCGTCGGGCCCTGGCGCATGTTCCAGGACCTGTGGGTCGATCGCTACACCGATCCCGGCGAGCCGCCCGATCCCACCAGCTTCGCCGCCAAGCTCGGCCGCATGGAGCAGATCACCGTCGACGACGTCACGGAGCGCATCGCCCGCGCGGTGGATCGCTATCCCCGCGCCAGCGGCGCGTAAGGGTCGTTCCGGCGGTCACCAAAGACGACTGTCATTCCGAAGGCGCTACGCCGCCCTGTCTTCCATGCCGAAGCCGTGGCGCCTGAGGAATCTGTGTTCGGCTCCCGAGCCACAGGCCGCCTGTCGCTCGGACGCATGCCACAGATTCCTCGGGCGCCAGGGCGATGGTCACCCCGACGGTTCGGTGCGGCGCCCTCGGAATGACAGCATTTTCGTGTACTGCGCCTCTTTTTTATCCCCGCCGCGGATACCGCTTCAAGGCAAGCTCCACTTTCTCCACAACCTGCTCGGGGGTGATGCGCTCCATGCGGCCGGGGCGGTACCCGGCGTCGGCGGGATAGTCCTCGCCGGGGTCGCCGTACGCGTCGATGAGGAGGTCGTGGAAGCGGCGGTAGGGGCCCACGCGCCTGGGATTCGTGTAGCCCATCAGCGACACCGTCGGCGTGTTCAGCGCGACGCCCACGTGCAACGGGCCAGTGTCCGGGCTGACGAGCACGTCCGCGCGATCGATCAGGTAGACGAGCCGGCGCAGGTCCCACTCGAGCAGATCGGCCGGCGGATGCGCGGCCAGGCGCCTGATCTCCGCCGCCGCCTCCAGCTCGCGCGGCGACTTGCCGCCGACGAGAATCGTCCGCGCGCCGAGGTCGCTCGCCAGCGCGTCGATGGCGCGAGCGTAGCGGTCCGCGGGCCACTCCTTCTCCGGCTTGCTGGTGCCGAGGACGATCGCGACGGTCGGGCGGTCGCTCTCCGGGAGGAGATCGCGGTAGCGCGCCGCCTCTTCCTCCGTCGGCCCGAGATGCCACTCGAGCAGCGGCGGGACGCCGAGGTGCTCCACGAACTCGAAGTACTGGTCCTGGAGATGGCGCTGCGGCCGCGGCGCGATGTGCTCGGTGGTGAACAGCCAGTTCAGGTCCCGAGCCCGCTTCCGGTCGAACCCCACCTTCCGTGGTGAGTCCAGCAGCGCGGTGACGATCCCCGCCTTGAGATAGACCTGCAGCGCGAGCACGACGTCGAACTGCTTCCCGCGCACCGCCCGCCGCAGGTCCGCGAAGGCGCGCCCCCCCCGCTTGCGGTCG
Source organism: Longimicrobium sp. (assembly GCA_036377595.1). Classification (NCBI taxonomy): domain Bacteria; kingdom Pseudomonadati; phylum Gemmatimonadota; class Longimicrobiia; order Longimicrobiales; family Longimicrobiaceae; genus Longimicrobium; species Longimicrobium sp. Next base: position 9,286 of record DASUYB010000138.1, read on the forward strand.
AAGATGACGAACTCGTCGATGGCGGGATGGTGCGCCACCAGCGGGTGCGGCCCCGGCTGCATGATCCAGGTGATGCGCGCGTCCGGCACCGCCGCGCGCAGCGAGTTGACGACCGGCAGCGTGTGCACCGTGTCGCCAATCGCGCTCATCATGACGATGGCGACGCGGGCGCCGGGGGGCAGGCTCAGCGGCGGTAGCGTTCGTCCCACAGCTCGATCTTCTCCAGCACGTCGGCCACCTGGATGCGTGGCATTCGGCCCCAGCGGCGGCGCATGGAGATCGGCGCCTGCTCGCCGGGGTCGTGGTAGGCGTCGATCACCAGGTCGTGGAAGCGGCGATAGGGCCCGGTCCGCCGCGGGTCGGCGTTCGCCATCAGGGAGATGACGGGCCGGTCGAGGGCAACGGAGATGTGCAGTGGCGCGCTGTCCAGCGCCAGCACCAGCTCCGCCGCGTCGAGGATCGACACGAGGTTGCGGAATCCGCTCCCCAGCGCGGAGACGGGCGGGTGCCGCGCCGCATCCCGGACCTGCCGCTCCATCTCCATCTCCCGTTCCGACCGCCCGCCGACCAGCACCGACGCCAGCCCCCAGCGCTCGTGCAGCGCGTCGGAGACGGCGGCCCAGCGCTCGGGAAGCCAGTCGCGGTCCGGGTTGCTGGTGGCGAGGTTGATGGCCACGTACGGCCGCCCGATCTGCGCGACGAAGTCGCGCTGCCGGCCGAGCTCATCGCCGCGCGGGCCGAGATGCCACTCCACCGGCTCGGGATCGACGCCGAGGGCGGCCAGGAACTCGAAGTACTGCTCCTGCACGTGCTGCGGCGCGTGCGGCGGGATGCGGCGGCTGGTGAACAGCCAGTTCAGGTCGCGTGCGCGCCGCCGGTCGAACCCCAGCTTCACCGGCGCCCTGGCCAGCGCGGTGACGATGCCGGCCTTGAACGCCACCTGCAGGTCGATCAGCAGGTCGAAGCGGCCACGGCGGAGCGTCTTCCCCGCGCCCACCAGCCCGCGCCAGCCGTCCTTCGGGTCGACGAGGACGATCTCGTCGACGTTCGGGTGGCCGGAGACGAGCGAGGCGGGGAGCGGCTGCAGCACCCAGGCGACGTGCGCGGACGGGGCGGCGCGCTTGAGCGCGTTCACCACCGGCAGCACGTGCACGGCGTCGCCCACGGCGCTCATCATGACGATGGCGATGCGGGCGCCGTCCAGGTCCATCGCGGCCACAGCGCAGCGGGTGCGGGCGAATGCACGGCGCCGCCCCCGGGGCGTGCTCCGGAAGCGGCGTGCGGACGGCGGGATTGTACGGTCGCGAGGGAGATGCGTCAACGCGGGCGCTGCCCCTCATCCCCCCGGCCCCCTTCTCCCGAACTGCGGGAGAAGGGGGAGATCTCAGCGCGGGGTGAGAGTTCTGCCCTGGCTGGGATGCATCGTGGCCGCCGCGGGTGGCCCCCTCCGGCCCCTCCCCCGCTGCGCAGGGGAGGGGAGAACTTAGCGCCGGCGCTACATCGTCACGAAAATCCGCCCCTCGTCGTCGACGCGCGTGTCATAGCCGCGCAGGGGGATGCTGGCGGGGGGGGAGCAGACGGCTCCGGTGCGGACGTCGAACTGCGCGCCGTGCCACTCGCAGGTCAGCACGCCGTCCTCGATCTCGCCGCCGTCCAGCGGCAGTTCCTCGTGGCTGCAATGGCCCTGCAGCGCGTAGATCTCGCCATCCACGTTGCAGAGGACGATCTCCTCGCGGCCGATCGTGAAGCCGCGCGCCTCGCCCTCGGGCACCGCGGAGACGCGCGCCACCTCGTATTCCGGCATCCACTTGCTCTCGTTCTTGTTACGATCTCCCGCCGACGACCCGGAACTTCGGCGCCGCCCGATCCCGCCGCAAGCCGCGACGGAGAGTGGCGGAACACGGGGCGCGGACGCATCGTACACACCGCATCCGTCGCCATCCGTTCCCCGCGTCCGCCCACCCGTGCCCGCCAGACGCATCTTCATTGCCTTGATCGCGCTCGTCGCCATCGCCTCGCCCGCGCTGGCGCAGGGGACGGGGCGCGTGCAGGGGCGCGCCTACGCCAGCTCGGATCGGGCGCCGGTGGCGTACGCGCTCGTCCGCCTGGTCTCCGTCGGCTCAGGCGCGCGGCCGCGGACGGTGCTGAGCGACTCCAGCGGCGCGTTCGCGTTCCCAGACGTGCCGGCGGGGACGTACAGGCTGTCGCTGGAGCGGATCGGGTTCGCGGCGGAGCGGACGGAGCCGTTCGCCGTCCCCGCCGGTGGCACCGTGCGCCGCGACCTGGGGAGCGTGCCGCGCGCGGTGGCCATCCCCAAGCTCGTCGTCACCCCACTCTGTCTGACGGGCGCGGACGTGGCGCAGGACTCGGCGCTGGCCGCGCTGCTGGCCGAGGCGCAGAAGGGGATCGAGACGCGCCGCGCCTTCGACGCCGCGTACCGCTACGAGTTCAACACCGCGCAGTGGTTCGCGCGCGGCGGCTCGCGGCCGAAGAACGTGCAGTGGGAGGTGTCGCACGTGGTGATGGACCCGCGCACGCGCGTGGACCGCGAGCGCGAGGGGTGGGGCACCGCGTCGATGCTGGGGATGTCGCTGGAGATCCCCGACGGGCGCGAGATCCTGGAGCCGGAGTTCCTGGCCACGCACTGCATCGAGGCCAGCGAGGACTCGGCGGCGGGCGTCTACACGCTCGGCTTCCGCCCGGTGCGGACGCGGCCCCGCCACGTCGACATCCGCGGCGTCCTGCGCATGAGCCGCCGCACGTTGGAGATGGAGACCATCCAGGTGGAGTGGCTGCGCTGGACCACGCCGCTGCTGAAGGCCACGGTGGAGTACCGCGACGCGTACGTTCCCGGCGGCGTGGTGCGGCTCCCCATCGGCGCGATGTTCTCCGGCCGCCCGCCGCCGCCCGTGAAGTCCGGCCGCATCACCGGCGAGATCCACTTCCAGGAGTTCGGCGGCCTCGTCCGCGCCGACTCGGCGCGAGTGGAAGGCACCGGACCTTGACTTGAGATTTGAGATCAGCGCTGCGATGTCATTCCGAGCGGCGCCGCACCGAACTCGATGCCGCACCGATGCCTGGCGGCGCCCGAGGAATCTTCGACAGGGCTCGCGCGAAACCCCAGCTGTGGCTCGGAAGCAGGCCACAGATTCCTCGGCCGCCGCGCAGATGCTGGTGCCGGCGCAACATCCGTCGAGCGGCGGCGCTCGGAATGACATCCTTCCGGGGAGCCAATTGGAAGACATCTCCGCTCCTTTCGAATGATCGCCATTCGCACAACCTTCATCGCTCTCCTCCTCGCCGTCGCCATCGCACACGCCGGGCGCGCGGCCGCGCAGGTGGGGATGGGTGGCGTGCACGGGCGCGCGCTGGCCGCGGCCAGTCGCGCACCGGTGGCGTACGCACTGGTCCGGCTGATCCCCGTCGGCTTCAACGTTCCCGTGCGCAGCACACTCACCGACGGGCAGGGCGGCTTCGCGTTCATCGCGGTGATCCCCGGCACGTACCGCCTGAGGCTGGAGCGCGTCGGCTACTCGGCCGAGCAGACGGAGGCCTTCGCCGTGGCCGCGGACCAGAGAGTGGAGCGCATAATCCGCAGTGTGCCGCGGGCCATCGCCATCGCGCCCATCGTGGCCACCTCGGGGTGCCGCACCGACGTGAACCTGCAGAACGATCCCGCCCTGGCCACCCTCTGGAACGAGGCGGTCAAGGGGATGGAACTGCGGCGCGCCTTCGACGACCAGTACCGCTACGAGTTCGACCAGAACCAGTACCATACCATGTCGCTGCAGAACAGCGGCGCGCCGGATTCGCTCAAGCGGCACGTGACGCTGGACCCCCGCACGCGGATGAACCGCAACCGCGAAGGGTGGGGGCAGGTGCGGCCGAACAGCATGACGCTGGAGGTGCCCGACGGGCGCGAGATCCTGGACCCCGCGTTCCTGCGCCTGCACTGCCTGGACGCCGGCCTCGACGAGGCGGCGGGCGTCTACACCATCGGCTTCCGGCCTCGGCGCGAGCGGCGCGGGCACGTGGACATCCGCGGCGAGCTGCGGCTGGACCGGCGCACGTTCCAGGTCACCAGCCTGCAGGTGGAGTGGACGGACGTCACGCACGTGCTGCTGGAGGCAACCGTCGAGTTCGGTGACGCCGAGGTTCCCGGCGGCACCGTCCGCATGCCGGTGATCGCGTTCTTCTCCGGCCACGCGCCCGAATCGATGAACCTGGGCGAGATCAGGGGCGAGGTGCAGTTCGTCAACTACGGCAACCTGCAAAAGGTGCGAGGACCGTGAGCCCGCTCCGCATCGCCATCGCCCTGCTCCTCGTCCTGCTCGCCGCCGGGCGCGCGGCGGCGCAGGTGGGGATGGGGTCGGTGCGCGGGCGCGTGGTGGCGGCGTCGGACGGCGCGGTGGTGTCGTACGCGCTGGTGCGGCTGGCATCCGCCGAGGGCGGCGCGCCGGCGCGGTCGGCGCTCACCGACGCGGAGGGCGCGTTCTCGTTCGCCGCTGTCGTGCCGGGGACGTACCGGCTGTCGCTGGAGCGCGTCGGCTATTCGTCCGAGGCGACGGACGCGTTCGCCGTCGCGGCCGAGCAGACGGTGGAGCGGGTGATCCGCAGCGCGCCGCGCGCCGTGGCCATCCGCCCCATCGTGGCGACGGCGGAGTGCCGCACGGCGGAGAACCTGGAGCGCTATCCCGATCTCGCCGCGCTGTGGAACGAGGCGGTGAAGGGGATGGAGGCGCGGCGCGCCTTCGACGCCACCTACCACTACGAGTTCGACCAGCGCCAGTACGCCACCATGACGCGGCGCAACGGCGGCGCGCTGGACTCGACGGTGGAGCACGTGGTGCGCGACCCGCGGAATCCGGTGAACCGCAACCGCTCCGGATGGGGCACGGTGCGGCGCGACCGGATGCGGCTGGAGATCCCCGACGGCACCGAGATCCTGGACCCGCTCTTCCTGAGCACGCACTGCCTGGACAGCGGGATGGACGAGGAGGCGGGGGTGTACACCATCGGCTTCCGCCCGCGGCGCTCGGAGCGCGGCCGCATCGACATCCGCGGCGAGATGCGGCTGGACCGCGCGACGCTGCAGGTGAAGTCGCTGCAGGTGGAATGGACCGACGCCACCCGCGTCTTCCTCGAGGCGACGGTGGAGTTCACCGAGGCCGTCGTCCCCGGCGGCGCCGTGCGGCTGCCCGTCGGCGCGATCTTCTCCGGCAGCCCGCCCGAGTCCATGCGCGTCGGCGAGATGCGGGGGCAGATCATGTTCGTCAACTACACCAACCTCTACCGCGTCGCCCAGCCGTGAACCGCAATCCGTGAATCGTGTCGATGCACCCGAACTGATCCCACATCGTCATCGCCCTGCTCGCGACCTTCGCCTGGATGTGGCGCCCCGCCGGACGCCCGACTTCTCCTCTCGTAATCTTCCTGACCCGCACTCCATCCCCTCCCGACGCCCCCGCTGCGCGGGCGGGGATATCGTCTTTCCGGCATCTTCATACCCCGGCACTCTGTTCGGGGTGATGGAGATGGGAGATCCGGGAGAGACGATGAACGCCGCGCATCTGCATCTGCTGCTGAACCACCTGCCGGTCGTGGGGACGATCGGCTGCATCCTGCTGCTGGCGCTGGCCGCCGTGCGCCGGAGCCCCGAGCTGGCGAAGGTGAGCCTGGGGATGGTGGTGCTGGTGGCCCTCGCCGGCGCCGCCGCGTACCTCACCGGCGAGCCCGCCGAGGAGTCGGTGGAGCACGCCGCCGGCGTCAGCGAGGCGCTGATCGAGCGCCACGAGGAGGCGGCGCTGGTCGCGCTGCTCCTCCTTTCCGCCGTCGGCGCGCTGTCGCTGGTGGAGCTGCTGGCCTTTCGCCGCCGCGCCGTGCCGCGCCCGCTGATCCTGGCGACGCTGCTGGCAGCGCTCCTCCCCGCCGCGGCGATGGGATACACCGCCAACCTCGGCGGCCAGATCCGCCACGCCGAGATCCGCGCCGGCGCGCCCGTAGCCGGCGGCGAGCAGGCGTCCGAAGCGGGCGAGCGCGACTGATCCTCCGGCGCGCGCGCCCATCTCCCCGTCCGCGGCCCGGCAAGCCCCGGACGGGGAGCTTCGCCGCGCGCGGAGATGCGGCGATGGGAGTCCGCGAAGGCGGACTTCGGGCCGTTGTTGCCGCGATTTCAATCGCCCGTTCCGCCCCGGGCCGAACCATCGAGGCGTCCGGCCGCGCCGCCCCTTGTTTCCCATTCCCCTTCCGCGCGCTCCGTCCAGACGCATAACTTCCGTGCTCCACCCCGCCCGGACCCGCCGGGCATCCTCCATCCTGGAGCGCCGAATGATCATCGCCCTGGCCGTGCTCGCGGTCGTCGTGCTGCTGGTGATCGTGGTCTACAACGGGCTGGTGCGGCTGCGGCTGCAGGCGCAGAACGCCTGGTCGGACATCGACGTTCAGCTCAAGCGCCGCTGGGATCTCGTTCCCAATCTTGTCGAGACGGTGAAGGGATACGCCGCCCACGAGCGCGGCACGCTGGAGTCCGTGACCGCGGCGCGCACGCACGCGATGTCGGTGCAGGGAAGCGGCCCCGCCGAGCGCGCCGTGGCCGAGGCGCAGCTCACCCGCGCCATCGGCGGCCTGGTGGCCACGGCCGAGGCGTATCCGCAGCTGCAGGCGTCGGGCGGCTTCCGCGACCTGCAGGCGCAGCTGGGGGGGATCGAGGAGGCGGTGCAGAACGCGCGGCGCTACTACAACGCGGTCGTTCGCGAGCTGAACGCCAAGATCATGCAGTTCCCCTCGAACCTGATCGCGGGGATGTTCGGCTTCCGCCCGCGCGAGTTCTTCGAGGCCGACGCGTCCGAGCGCGCGGTGCCCAAGGTCAGCTTCTGACCGCGACGCAGGCCCGGACGGGGGTGATATCTCGTCCGGGCCTCCGCGCACCGGAACCTCGTCCGCGCGGACGCCGGTAGTCCCCGCAGGGGGACTTCGGGGGCGGTCGTTGCTGCGGCTTCAGCCGCCCCGATCCTCATCGCCCGGGCCGATGACGCGGCTCACGGCGAGGGCGAATCTCCATCCCACCCGCAATCTCCCGAGAACGACGCAGCCCATGCGACGCATCCTCGTCTTCCTGCTCACGCTTGCCGCGGCGATGGCGCTGCCGGGGCGGCTGTACGCGCGCGACATCACCATCCGCGACTACCGCGTGGACGCGGTGGTGAACCGCGACGGCACCACCGACGTCACCGAGACGCTGCGCGTGTACTTCGACGGCACGTGGAACGGGATCTACCGCGACATCTCGCTCCAGCACATGACGGGGCAGGGGATGAAGTCGAAGCTCGACCTCGACGTCGTCTCGGTGACCGACGCGTCGGGGCAGGACCTGCAGTACTGGCGCGAGAAGCCGGACGGGTGGACGCGCCGCGTGCGCATCGCCGTCCCCGGCGCGTCCGACGCCGAGCGCACCGTGGTCATCCGCTACCGGGTGAAGAACGGCGTGCGCTTCTTCTTTCCCGGCGACGAGGGCGGCGCGCACGACGAGCTGTACTGGAACGTCACCGGCAACGCGTGGGGCTTTCCCATCGAGCACGTGCTGGCGCGCTTCGTCCTCCCCAGCGGCGTCGATCCCACGCAGGAGCACGCCTACACCGGCTACGCGGGGTCGCAGGGGAGCGACGCGACGGTGGACGTCCGCGGCAACGTCGTCACCGCCGAGGTCACGCGCACGCTGAGCCCGGGCGAGGGGCTGACGCTGGCCGTCGCCTGGCCGCCGGGGATCCTGCCGCGCCCCAGCGAGGCGTCCGTCCGGGCGATGCGGTACGGGATGCTCTGGCCGCTCATCCTCCCGATCCTCGCCTTCTTCCTGATGCTGCGCTCGTGGACGAAGCACGGCCGCGACCCGCGCGCGCTTCCCGTCACCGTCACCTACGCGCCGCCGGACGGGATGTCGCCCGCCGAGCTGGGCACGCTGGTGGACAACAGCGCAGACCTGCGCGACATCACCTCCACGCTGGTCGACCTGGCCGTGCGCGGCTACGTCGGCATCGAGGAGGTGCGCGACAAGCACCTGTTCGGCCTCTTCTCCAGCCAGGACTGGCGCTTCCACCAGCTGACGGAGGACACCACGGGGCTGGCGACGCACGAGCGCCGCTTCCTCAACGCGCTTTTCAGCGGCGCCGGCTACGGGCCGGCGTGGGGCGTGGTGAAGGAGATGGCCGCGCGCGCCGGGGCGGAGGGCGCGGAGACCCTGGCGCCGGAGTACGTGCAGACCGCCGAGGCGTCGCAGCCGTGCATCCTCCTCTCCGAGCTGAAGAACAGGTTCTACCGGTCGCTCCCGGAGATCCGGAAGGGGATCTTCGAGCGGCTGATCGAGCGCGGCTACTACCTGAAGCGGCCCGACGAGGTGAAGGGCGCGTGGCTCGCGGGCGGCATCGTGCTCTGCATCCTGAGCGGTATCGGCGCCGGTTTCCTGGGGGATTCGGGGATGCCCGGGTTCAGCACCGTCCCCATCGCCGTGGGAGGGATCGGGGCGGGGCTGGTGATCATCCTGTTCGGCCTGGCGATGGCCGCGCGCACCGAGAAGGGCGCCCGTGCCCGCGAGGCCGCTCTGGGGTTCCGCGAGTTCCTGTCGAAGGTGGAGAGCGACCGCTTCCGCCGGATGATCACCGGCCCGGAGATGTTCGAGCGCTACCTGGCGCACGCGATGGCGTTCGGGGTGGAGGGTCGGTGGGCGCGGGCGTTCGAGGACCTGTACCGCGAGCCGCCCAACTGGTACGCGGGAAGCGGCTACCACCACTTCAGCGCCAGCCACTTCAGCTCGCAGATGAGCGGGCTCGGATCGACGGCCGCCAGCACGATGTCGAGCAGCCCCAGCGGCTCCAGCGGCGGTGGGTCGAGCGGCGGCGGGTCGGGTGGCGGCGGTGGCGGCGGGTGGTAGGGCAGCAAGATCGTAAAGCCCGTGAGACCGCCGGCGCGGAGAGCAGGCCTGTGCGCGGCCGCGGGCGGCCCCCTCCCCCCGGCCCCCTCCCCCGCTTCGCAGGGGCGGGGGAGCACCAAGCGCCGTAGCTGGCTTCCGCGCTGCGGTCTCCCCTCCCCCATCCCCCCCCCCTCGGGGGGGAGGGGCCGGGGGTGGGGGGGAGCCGGCGGCCGCGCCAACGCGTTTCATCGCAGCTCTATTCCATCCCCGAATCTCCTAGCCAAATGCCCCTTCCCACCCTCGCGCGCGACCTGCTGCACGGCGCGCTGGACCTGGTCTTCGCCCCCGTCTGCGTCGCCTGCGGCGAAGGCATCGACACGGCGGACAGCGAGCGGGTGATCTGCCGGCTCTGCTGGCTCCGGTGCCGGCCGCTGCCCTTGCCGCGCTGCCCGCGCTGCTGGAGCCCGGTGCCGTGGGGGCGCGAGCCGGCGCCCACCTGCCGCACCTGCGCCGAGTGGCCGGCCGCGGTGCGCGCCATCCGCTCCGCCTTCGTCATCGGCCAGGCGCCGCGCGCGATGGTGCACTCGCTCAAGTACCGCGGCTGGGAGGCCGCCGCCGGCCCGATGTCCGCGCGCATGGCCGCCCTCGAGCTCCCCGCCGACGTCGAGGCCGAGGCGGAGATCGTCGTTCCCGTTCCCACCAGCGCGGCTCGGCTGCGCGAGCGCGGCTACAACCAGGCCGAGCTCCTGGCCCGCGGCCTCGCCGCGCGCACGGGCCGCGAACTGCGCACCGACCTCCTGGCCCGCACCCACTCCGCGGGGAGCCAGACGGCGCTCACGCCCGACGAGCGCCGCCTCAACGTCTCCCGCGCGTTCGTCGCCGGCCCGGGCGCGGCCGACCTGCGCGGCGAGCACGTGATCGTCGTGGACGACGTGTGGACGACGGGGGCGACGGCGCTCGCGTGCGTCGGCGCGCTGCTGGAGGCGGGCGCGCGTGTGGCCAGCGTGGTCACCTTCGCGCGCGTCGTCCCCGAGTTGGAGCGGTGAGCGAGGGGAGATTTGGTACAGGCGGGCGGACCGTTCCCGGCCCATCTTGCATCGGCGGAAGGGGCGGGCTATAACCAACGCGCGCCCGGCATGCATGTCCGGGCGCGCGCGTCGTGACGGAGCCGGGGCACCAGTCCGCACCGGCTCCGGGTTCGCTTTTCCGGGCCTTCGATCATCTTTCTTCGCCCAAGGAGCAGCAAGGGATTATGGCTATTCGCGTCGGCATCAACGGCTTCGGCCGCATCGGCCGCAACGTCCTGCGCGCCGCCAAGCAGATGGGCGCCACCGACATCGACTTCGTCGCCGTCAACGACATCACCGATACGAAGACGCTGGGGCACCTGCTCCGGCACGACTCCGTCCACCGCGCCTACCCCGGCACCGTCGAGGTGCGCGAGAACGCGCTCGTCGTCGACGGCGACGAGCTGAAGGTGTTCGCCGAAAAGGATCCCGCCGCGCTCCCCTGGCGCGACCTGGGCGTCGACGTGGTGATCGAGTCCACCGGCCGCTTCACCAAGCGCGAGGACGCGGCAAAGCACCTCGACGCGGGCGCGAAGAAGGTC
>DASUYB010000139.1 GCA_036377595.1 Longimicrobium sp.
GGGCACTGGGCACTGGGCACTGGGCACTGGGCACTGGGCACTGGGCACTGGGCACTGGGCACTGGGCACTGGGCACTGGGCACTGGGCACTGGGCACTGGGCACTGGGCACTGGGCACTGGGCACTCAAGCATTCACCGACCACCGCGACCCCTGCGGCGTGTCCTCGACGGTGATGCCGCGGGCGGCGATCTCGTCGCGGATGGCGTCGGCGGTGGCGAAGTCGCGGGCCTTGCGCGCCGCCTGCCGCGCGGCGATGCGCTCCTCGACCCACTCGGTGAGCTCCGACCCCACCGCGCACTCGCGCTCGGCCAGCTCCACGAACGCGAACACGCGGTCGATGCGCTCGAACGCGTCGAGCGCGGCGTGCTGCTCGGCCTCGCTGATCGGCCGCGTGCCCAGCGTCTCCAGCCGCTGGTTGACCGCGCCCACCAGCTTGTGCAGCTCGGAGAGCGCCACGCTGGTGTTCAGGTCCGCGTCCATGGCCTCGGTGAAGCCGGCCAGCACCTCGTCGACCACGGGGTGCAGCACCGGCTCGTCCGACGGGTCGGGGTCGCGCACGGCCGGGTGCGCGCGCAGGCGGTTGCGCGTGCCGCGGATGCGGCGCACCGCCTCGGCCGCCGCCTCGAGCCCGGCGAAGGTGAAGTTCAGCTTGCTGCGGTAGTGCGCGGAGAGGAACAGGTAGCGGATGGCCGACGGGTTCACCCCGCGGTCCACCAGGTCCTGGAGGTTGAAGATGTTGCCGGTGCTCTTGGCCATCTTGTCGCCCTCCAGGAGCAGGAACTCGCCGTGCAGCCAGTAGCGCACGAACGGCTTTCCGGTGGCCCCCTCGCTCTGGGCGATCTCGTCCTCGTGGTGCGGGAAGACCAGGTCCACCCCACCCAGGTGGATGTCGAAGGTCTCGCCCAGCTCGTCCATGCTCATGGCCGAGCACTCGATGTGCCACCCGGGGCGCCCGCGGCCCCACGGCGTGTCCCACACCGCGCCCACCTGCTCGTCCTCGGGCTTGGCCCCCTTCCAGAGCACGAAGTCGCGCACGTCGTCCTTCTCGTACTCGTCGGCCGACACGCGCTCGCCGCGGCGGCCGGCCGAGACGTCGACCCGGCTGAGCTTGCCGTAGCCGGGGAACTCGGAGATGTCGTAGTACACCGAGCCCTCGGCCACGTAGGCCAGCCCGCGCTCCTCCAGCCGGCGGATGATGTCGACCATCTGCGGCACGTAGTGCGTGGCGCGGGGATACGCGTCGGCGCGGCGGATCCCCAGCCGCTCGAAGTCGCGGAAGAGCGCGTCGACGAACGGCTGCGTGTAGTCGTCGAGCTTCACCCCGTCGCGCAGTGCGCCGCGGATGGTCTTGTCGTCCACGTCGGTGAGGTTCATCACGAACTTCACCCGCAGGCCGCGGAACTCCAGGAAGCGGCGCAGCGTGTCGGCGAAGAAGAAGGTGCGCAGGTTGCCGATGTGCGGCGGCGCGTAGACGGTGGGGCCGCAGACGTACACGCCCGCGTGCCCCTCCACCAGCGGGGTGAACTCTTCTTCCCGTCTCGTCAGCGTGTTGTAGAAGCGGATCGGCATCGGTCCGGCGTGTCCTTTCAGGCAATGCTGGGTCGGCCCCGGCGCGAACGTGCGCCGCGGAAGGTCAGGATCGGGGGGCCGACCTACATCGCCTGCTAAGCCTCTTCATCGTCCGTGGCCGTTTCGCCGTGGTGGTGCGGCGCGGTGCCCAGGGACCCCGCGCCCGTCTCCTCGTCCGTATCCCCCGCCTCTTCCTCGCCGGCGGCGCCGGCGGTCAGCTCCAGCGTCTGCGGCGGGGGGGTGCTCCCGTCCCACACCAGCTTCTGGTGCGGGAAGGGAATCTCGATCTCTTCCTGGTCGAAGCGGCGCTTCAGCCGGCGCCGGAGCTCGCGGGCCACGTCCCACTGCTTGAGCGGGAGCGTCTTGGCCATCATGCGGATGGTGACGGAGCTCTCGCCGAAGCTCTCGACCCCCGGGACCTCGACCGGCTCGACCAGCAGCGGCCGCCACTGGTCGTCGTCCCACAGCTCGCCGCCGACGGAGCGCATCACCTCCATCACCCGGTCGACGTCCTCCTTGTAGGCCACGCCCACGTCGAGGACCACGCGCGACCAGGTGCGGGTGAGATTGCTGACCTTCTTGATCTCGCCGTTGGGAACTATGTGCACGACGCCGTGCACGTCGCGCAGGACGACGACCCGCAGCGTCATCCGCTCCACCGCGCCGCTCACCCCCTCGATGCGCACCACGTCGCCCACGGCGATCTGGTTCTCGATGAGGATGAACAGGCCGCTGATCACGTCCTTCACCAGCGACTGCGCGCCGAAGGAGATGGCCAGCCCCACCACGCCGGCGCCGGCAAGGAGCGGACCCAGGTCCAGCCCCACGGCGCTCATCAGCATGAACAGGAAGATCACGAAGATGATCACCCGTCCCACGCTGCGCAGCAGCCCCACCAGCGTGCGCGTGCGCTGCTCGCTGACGGTGAGCGCCCCCGGCTGCGGCGTGCCCAGCGACTTCTCGATGCGGCGGATGACCAGCCGCAGCACCCACCACAGCACGAACGCCACCAGCACCGCGCCGGCGATGCGCAGCGCCGACCCCAGCAGCACCTCGGGGTTCAGCAGGTCGCGCGGGCGCGTGGGCTCGCGGCGCGCGGCCTCACGGATCGCGGCGACGAGCGAGTCCGCCCGGGGGAGCGGTGGCGTCTGGAACATCGGGCACGGGCTGCGGGCGGTTCAAGGGCGGCCGGTGCGCCGCTGCGCCGGGATTCTGCCCGCGGCGGCGGGGCGTGTCAAGCAAACAGCCGGAAAAATCCGGCTCGTTCGAGGGATTGGACTTTCCGCGTGACACACGAGAGACGTCATCCTGAGGCCGGCCAGACCAGTGCCGCGTCTGCACCGTAAGCTGCAGGCCGAAGGATCTATCACCGCGTCCGCACGATCATCCCCGATCCGCGCCGTTGGCCGGCGGCAATGCAGCGAAGGTGCGACGAGCGGGCTATGTGCATGCCGCGGCGATAGATCCTTCGATCGGCGCGCGAATTCGGCGCGGACGACGATTCGGTGCGGCGCCTCTCTCAGGATGACGTGTTTCGGATGCGACATAACGAACTGTGCCTACCCAACGCGAGCGGGCGGGCCCGCGCCGGGCCCGCCCGCTCGTCACCGTCCGCAAGGCGACGGTCAGCGGAGCACGCGCAGCTCCCGGATCTTCCATCCCCCCTGCTCCCACTCGGCGCCCACGTAGACGGTGCGGGTCTCGCTGTCGCTGACGCCGCGCGGGCGGCTGGTCCAGCTCAGCTCGCCGAAGCCGCGCACCGGCTGCCCGCCCGAGATGGCCACCTGCGTGGAGCGCACGCCCACAGTGGCGCGGTCGCGGAAGAGCTCGCGGAGCGCGGCGGCCACGTGGCGCGCCTCGACGGCCTCGGCCTGGCCGTTCCCCAGGTCCAGCACGATGCGCCCGTCCGCCGGCGCCAAGCCGGTGATCCCGCCCGCGTCGCCCGCGGCCCACATGCGCGCGACGGACGAGACGAAGCCCTCCAGCGGCGCGGGGCGCTGCGCGGCCAGCGCGCGCGGCGCCAGGAGCGCGAGGGTACAGAGCAGGAAGATGCGGATGCGGTTGCGGATCATCGGTATCGGAAGCGGCAGGTCGAATCGTCCAGAGCCTGTAACCCGAAGGCCGAGCACGCGTTCCGCTGATCGTAGCAGTGCGGATCAGATTCGGAAAGCACGCCGGCGAGGTCGTCGATGGGCACGAACGCAAATGCCGGCCCGCCGCGATCCTCCCGTCCGCCAATCACCCGCGATGCGAGTCGCCGCGCGGGTCATCATCATCTCCCGCAAGCAGATGCGTCATCCGGAGCGAACGACCGTTCGTCACTCCCCGACGCTGCCGACCGCCCTCTCACGGTGACACCCGCGCCGCATGTTCACCCTCTCACCGAAGCTCTTTCTCCTCGCTGGCCGCGCCGGTATCGTGGGATCTCCTCTCGTTCCCGATCTCCATCCGATCCCGCCAAAGCCACCATGGGCATCTTCGATTTCCTGCGGAGAAAAGTAACACCGCCTCCCGCGGCGCCTCCCCCTCAACCGCCACCATCCCCCGCCCCGGCGGAGCGAGCCGCGGTGGGCGCGGTGTTCGCGCAGCTCGAGGCGCTGCGGCGGACGCCGATGGTCGCCCAGATCGGCGGGTTCCGCCCGTCGGAAGCGCCGCACACGTCGTGGATCGGCCACGCCTGCGCGCCGCGCGGCGAGGGGCTGCCGGAATGGAACGGGCGGCCGCTCTATCCCGTCCTGCAGATCAACACCTCCGAGCTTCCCTCGGTCCCGCGCGCGCTGGAGGGCACCGCGGTGCTCGCGCTGTTCATGGACCTGGACGACCTTCCCTTCGACCGGCCGCACGGCGACGGCTGGGTGATCCGCGAGTACGCGTCGGAGGACGGGCTGCAGCCGGTTCTCGCGCCCGCGGGCGCCGCGGGGCCGCGCGCGTTCCCGATCCGCTGGGCCGCCGGCGATCCCGAGGGACCCTCCTGGGACGACGCCTTCGACCTCGTCGACCTGGACTCCATCGGGGCCGACGACGCCGTGGCCGACGAGTTCCACGACCGCTTCGGCAACTGGCCGGGGACGAAGGTCGGCGGATATCCGTCCGCCATCCAGCACGAGGTCGGCCTCGCGGACTACGTGTTCCAGGTCGGGAGCGAGGAGAAGGCGCAGTGGGACTGGGTGGACAGCGGCATAGCCTACTTCTTCAAGTCCGCGGACGGCGAGTGGCGCTGGGCGTGCCAGTTCTGCTGATACCAATTCCGAGGATTCAGCGTGTTCCGACATCCTCAAAGAATGGCTCACACGGAGGAAACGGAGGTAACGGAGGAACTGAACGCGATCGGAGTCCCTCCGTTTCCTCCGTTCCCTCCGTGTGAGATTCTTCAGTTCAGGAACATGGGAATACACGATAAATCCTGCGAAACGGTATGAGTCCATTCTCCCTGGCGGCTCACGCCAGCTCCACCGTCCGCTCGACCCCGATCGCCTCCAGGAACGCGCGGTCGTGGGAGACGACGACGAGCGCGCCGCCGTAGCCGCGCAGCACCTCCTCCAGCGCGTCGAGGCTGTCGAGGTCGAGGTGGTTGGTCGGCTCGTCGAGGAGCAGGAGCTTCGGCGGACGCCAGCCGTTCAGCGTGCACGCCAGCGCCGCGCGCAGCCGCTGCCCGCCGCTGAGCGTCCCCACCGGCTGGCGCACCGCGTCGCCCTCGAACAGGAAGCGGGCGAGCGCGTGGCGCGCCTCCGTCTCGCCGACGCCGGGGTTCGCGGCGCGGTAGTTGTCGAGCACGGACGCGTCCTCGCGCAGCCGCCGCGCGTGCTGGTCGAAGAACGCCACGTCGCCCGGCGCAATCCCCAGCCGCGCGGTGCCGCTCGTCGGCGCGATGAAGCCGATCGCGACGTGCAGCAGCGTCGTCTTTCCGCTCCCGTTCGGCCCGACGATCGCCACGCGCTCGGGGCCGACGATGCGCAGCGACACGTCCGCCGGCGCGGCCCGCGGCGCGCCGGGGTGGCGGACGGAGACGCGCTCCATCTCCAGCACCACTTTGCCGGCGGGGAGATCGACGGGCGGGAGATCGAGCGCCAGCCGCTCGCGCTCGTCCACCCGCGCGCGGGCGGCGGCGAGGCGCGTCCGACCCTCGGTGACGAGCCGCTCCGCCGTCTCGCGGACGCGCGCGCCGGTGTGCTGGCTGCGCTCGCGCTGCATCCCCAGCAGGATCTTCGGCGCGTTGGCCGTCGCCGCCGCTTTGGCGCCGCGGCTGGCGCGGCGCTCGTGGCGTTCGCGGATGCGCTGCGACTCGCGGCGGGCCTGCCGCAGCGCGTGTCCGGCGCTCTCCACCTCGCGCTCGGCCGCGGCGTCCTCCGCCGCCTTCTGCGCGCGAAACGCGTCGAAGTTGCCACCGTAGACGCGCACACCGCCGCCGGGCGTGAGCTCCACGATGCGATCCATCTCCCACAGCAGCGCGCGGTCGTGGCTGATGGCCAGCAGCCCGCCCGTCCATCCGCGCACGAAGCCGTACAGCGCCTCGCGCCCGGCGGCGTCGAGGTTGTTCGTCGGCTCGTCCAGCAGCAGGAAGTCGGGCGCGGAGAGCATCAGCCCCGCCAGCGCCACCCGCGTCGCCTCGCCGCCGCTGACGGTGCCGACGGGGCGGTCGAGGTGCAGGCGCGCGAGGCCGAAGCGCGCGAGCGCCGCCTCGGCCCGCTCGCGCAGATCCCAGCCGTCGCCGACCAGCTCGAAGTCGCGCGGCGATCCATCTCCCGCGAACACGCGGTCGAGCGCGGCCAGACGCCGGTCGATGCCGAGCACGGCGGCCAGCGTGCGGCCGGCGCGCACCTGGAAGTCCTGCGGCAAATAGCCGACGGTGCCGCGGCGCTGGACGGAGCCGCGCGACGGCGTCAGCTCGCCGGCCAGGATGCGGACGAGCGTGGTCTTGCCGGCGCCGTTGGGGCCGACCAGTCCGGTGCGCTCGCGGCCGAAGCCGAGCGTGATATCGGTGAAGAGGGTGCGGCCGTCAGCGAGCGCGTGGCCCAGCCGGTCGGCGGCGATGCGAAAGTCGTGGAGAACAGCAGGCACAGGGGCACACTCCGGTCCTGTCGGTGATGGTTGCGTGGACACCGGTCAGGAGCAGGATCATCGGAGCGTGTGCCTGGTTCTGGTGGAGATGCGCGGCTCGCACCGCCGCGAAGAGGAGGACGAAAGATCGGAGAAACGGATGATCGGTCAAGTGGGAAGGAATAGCGGGCTCTGGCTGCCGGGCGTTGGCCGGGCGAATGAATTCACGGCAACAAGGGCACAAAGTCCCTGCGGGACTGTATCCCCCGCATCCAGCCGATCGGGAAGCCTCGGCGTGGCCTCAGGTGATCCGGGAGGGGCACCGAAGTCCACCCATCGCACGGATACGTACCGGCAGTCCCGAAGGGACTTCGTGCTGTTGTTGCCGTGAATTCCATTCGCCCGGCATCCCCGCGCGGTTATTCGCGCTTCCACACCATCACCTCCCCATCCCCCACGAAGCCCATGCGGCGGTACAGGCTGCGGCTGCGCGGCGTGGGCCAGAGGAAGGCCTCGTGCACCCCCACCTCCGCGCACGTCTCCAGCGCCGCGGCCAGGAGCCGCGCGCCGACGCCGCCGCCGCGCAGCCCGTCGCGCACGTAGAGGTTGGTGACGTAGCCGTGCACCTCGGGCTCGTCCACCGGGTTCGGCATCTTCTCCATCAGCTGGAGCCAGACGTTGCCAACCGCCTCGCCGCCCGATTCCGCCACCCACGCCCGCCACGCGCCCTTATCCCCCAGCCGCGCGCGCATCCATTCGCCGCAGCGCGCGAGGAACGCGCCGCGATCCTCGTTCACCTCGCCGATCGACGCGCGGAACTCCCAGCGCAGCGCGGCCAACGCGGGCGCGTCGTCCGCCGTCGCCGCGCGGACCGCGACGGCGGGAGCGTTAGACGGACTCCTCGGAGTCGTCGTCATCGTCCTCATCATCGCCCGGCGCGGGCTGGTTCGGCGAGGGCTGCGGGGACGGGTTCCACCCCGCGGGCTCGGGGCCCAGGATCTCGCGCGCCTGGATCTGCGCCTGGTTCAGCTCGCGGCGCAGCGTGTCGTAGCGGTCGAAGGCGTCGCGGCCGACGCGCTGGTCGGCGTTCGTCGTCAGCCCGTAGAGATACTGGATCTGCGCCTGCAGGCCGGGTCGGCTGTAGCGGATGGGCGGCGTCACCAGCACCGCCTCGAGCGCCGTCAGCCGCGCCAGCGCGTCACCCTGCGCGGTGCGCTTCGCCTCCGCCACGCGGGCGACGAGGCGGTTCACCTCCGTCACCATCTCCCGCACGCGCAGGTTGTGAGAGAGCTGCGCCTCCAGGTCCGCCTGCGTCACCCCGTCGCGGGCGATGCGCGGGTCGATGCGAACGACCAGCGGCTGCGTCATCGTCGTCCCCCCGACCGTCATCTCCACCGTGTAGCTCCCGGGGACGATGGCCGGCCCGCCGCGGCCGTTCGCGCGCCCCGCGTCCCACGGCCCCGGCCAGGCCAGGTCCCACGCGATGCGGTTCATCCCCACGGCCGCGGGGATCGGCGCCGTCCCCGCGCGCTCGGGGCTGGCGGCGGCGCGGCGCGAGGTATCGCTGCTCAGCTCGCGCACCAGCCGCCCCTGCGCGTCGCGGATGCGGATCCACACCGGCGCGGCCGGCGGCGAGGCGAGGTGGTAGTCGATGAGGGCGCCGGCGGGCGGATACTGCGGCGCGTCCGGCCGCGCGATCCCCGACTCCGGCCCGCCGAAGCCGCCCGACCAGCGCGCGCGCACCGCGTCTCTCGGGCGGAAGAGGAAGGCGCGGGCGCGGGCCACGGAGTCGGCCAGTTGGTGCAGCGGCGCCAGGTCGTCCATGATCCAGAACCCGCGCCCCTGCGTGCTCAGCACCAGGTCCTGCCGGTGCACCTTGATGTCGGTGACCGGCGTGCGCGGCAGGTTCTGCTGGAACGGCTGCCAGTGCGCGCCGTCGTCGAAGCTCACGTACATCCCGAACTCCGTCCCCGCGTACAGCAGCCCGGGGCGCGACGGGTCCTCGCGCACCACGCGCACCGGCTCGCCGTCGGGGATGCCGTTGCGCCCGTCGGTGATCCGCGTCCACGTCCGCCCGTAGTCCGAGGTGCGGTAGACGTACGGCCGGAAGTCGCCCAGCAGGTAGCGCAGCACGGCCACGTACGCGCCGCCACGCCGGTGCGGGCTCGGCTCCACCGTCTGCACCCGCCCCCCCGGCGGCAGCCCGCGCGGGGTGACGTCGGCCCACGTCCGCCCGTTGTCGCGGGTGACGTGCACCGGCCCGTCGTTGGCCCCCGTCCAGATCACCCCCGGCTCCAGCGCCGACTCGCGGATCGCGTAGAGCGTGCTGTAGATCTCCTCGCCGGTCACGTCGATGGTGATGGGCTCGCCGGAGACCCTGGACTGGTAGCGCGGGTCGTTCGCCGTCAGGTCGGGCGAGATGCGCTCCCACGTCACCCCGCCGTCCGTCGTCCGGTGCACGTACTGCGAGCCGTAGTAGACCACGCGCGGGTCGTGCGGGCTGATCTCCATCGGCGACACGCGCTGGAAGCGGTAGATCAGCTCGCGCGGCGGCATCCCGTAGATGGACTGCGCGCCCACCCAGTACTGCTGCTCCTGCCCGGTGCGCAGCGACATCCGCGCGAACTGGCCCTTGCACGAGCCGTAGACGGTGTCCGGCTGGGTGGGGTGGGGGATGATGGGTCCCGTCTCGCACCCCGGCCCCTGGCGCCAGGTCTGCGCGGGATCGTCCACCCCGCCCTGCTGCAGCGGGAGCGAGGCGACGATCAGCGTGGTGTTGTCCTGCTGCGCGCCGTAGACGCGGTAGGGGAACTGGTTGTCGACGTAGACCTGGTAGATCTCGGCCGTCGGCTGGTTCATCTGGGTCGACCATGTCCGGCCGCCGGTCAGGGAGACGTTGGCCCCGCCGTCGTTGCTCTGGATCATGATCTCCGGCGTGCGGGGATTGATCCACAGGTCGTGGTTGTCGCCGTGCGGCGTGCGCACCGTGCTCCACGTCCGCCCGCCGTCCGCCGACCTGTAGAAGCCCTCGGTGCCGACGTACACCACGTCCGCGTTCGTCGGGTCCGCGGTGATGTTGCAGTAGTAGAAGGGGCGGGTGATCAGCTCGCGCCGGTCGCTCACCAGCGTCCACGTGTCGCCCGCGTCGTCGGAGCGATACAGCCCGCCGCCGGGGCTCGCCTCGACCAGCGCATACACGCGGCGGGGATCGGCGGCGGAGACGGCGAGGTTGCTCTTGCCGAACAGTCCGGTCGGCAGCCCGCCGCCCAGCTTGCGCCAGGTCGTCCCCCCGTCGGTGCTGCGGTAGACCCCGCCCTCGCGCGCGCCGGAGATGATGGTCCACGGCTTCCGCTCGCCGCGCCACATCGACGCGTAGACCACCTCCGGGTTGCCGGGCTGGAACTCGATGTCGACCGCGCCGGTGCTGTCGGAGACGAAGAGCACCTGCTCCCACGTCCGGCCGCCGTCGCGGGTGCGGTAGACGCCGCGCTCGCGGTTCGGCGCGAAGGCGTTGCCGATCGCCGCGACGAAGACCGTCTGCGGGTTGGCGGGGTGGATGCGGATCCCGCCGATCTGCCCGGCGCGCGGGAGGCCCATGTGCGTCCAGGTGCGCCCCGCGTCGGTCGAGCGGTACACGCCGCGGCCGGTGGAGACGTTGCTGCGGATCCCGTCGGACCCCGTCCCCGCCCACACCACGTCGGGGTTGGAGAGCGACACCTCCACCGCCCCCATCGACGCCTCGGAGAAGTACGCGTCGGAGACGTTGAGCCACGTCTGGCCGGCGTCCGTCGTCTTCCACACCCCGCCGCCGGTGGATCCCTGGTAGAAGGTGAAGGGCTGGCTCGGCACGCCAGTGACCGTGGTGACGCGCCCGCCGCGCCCGGGGCCGATCATCCGGTAGCGCAGGCCGCGGAAGAGCGCGGGATTGTAGCCCCCCGGCGGCACGGTCGTGTCGCGCGGCGAGTAGACCGCCACCTCCAGCGGCGTGTCGCGCTGCGCGGAGAGGGTGGAGGTGGAGACGAGGGGGAGGGCGAGCAGCACGAGCGAGGTGGGCCGGAGGCGCATCCCGTCTCCTTCGGTGAAGCGTCGGAATCGATGGGCGATATGGGGATGGATCGTATACAGCCGCCGCGGCGACGGCGCCAGAGGGGCGCGAGGCGGGGTGTTCTGCCGGGGATCAACGGGCGAATGGAATTCGCGGCAACAACAGCACGAAGTCCCTGCGGGACTGCCGCCCGGTCATTCCCGCGCCATGAGAAGCCCCAGTGCACCCGCAAGATGGTCAGCGGATGCGCCGGGGCTTGCCGGTCACCCGGATGCCTGCGAGCAGTCCCGCAGGGACTTTGTGCCCTTGTTGCCGTGAATTCATTCGCCCGGCCCGACAGGCGGCAGGGAGATGTCACTCCCCCTCGAGCACCACCACCGCGGCGGCCGTGTCGTCCGCGTGCGTCATGGAGAGGTGGATGCGGGTCGCGCCGCGCTCCGCCGCGAGCTCGGCCGCCCTGCCGCTGAGGCGCAGCGACGGCGCGCCGCTCGCGGCGGAGACGACCTCCACCTCGGTCCACGCGCCGCCGATCCCCCAGCCGGTGCCCAGCGCCTTGAAGAAGGCCTCCTTGGCCGCGAAGCGCGCGGCGAAGCTCTCCGGCGGATGCTTCGAGGCGCCGCAGCGCTCCGCCTCGGCGGCGGTGAAGAGGCGGCGGAGCGCGCGCCCGCCCTTGCGCTCCAGCACCGCCCACACGCGGTCGATGCGGACGACGTCGATCCCCAGGCCAACGATCATCGTGCCAGGCAGCCTTGCGCGCGCGGGTGCGGTGTCGACAACGTGAGCCGGCGCGGCAACATACCTCGCGCCCGCGCACCCCTCAACCGCCCGCGGCACGCGGTTCGCAAGGGCGCGCGGCGGCGGCATCCCCCTGGAACATCACGGCTGCGGACGGCGGCGGAGGCGGACGGCGAGTGGCGCGGAACCCATGGCGGGCACGAACGAGGCTGCTGGCCGTGGTGGCCGCCGGGATCCTGGCCGGGATCCTGGTGGGCACCCTCCTCGTGCATCTCCTCCTCTCCCCGAACAAGCCGACGCCCTAGGGCCAGTGCCCAGTGCCCAGTGCCCAGTGCCCAGTGCTCACTGCTGAGTGCGGGACGCTCGGTGGTCTGCCGCGGCTCGTCGCATCTCGTTATCTTTCTTCGCCTTCCGAAATCACCGAGCGGCAACGCCGCACTACCGCGAAAACGGTCGGGCGGCTACCATCCATCAGGGGACTTCGGCACCCTCCGATCTCCTGAATCTTTTTCCGTGGTGCGTCGTATCAAGGCCAGCGGCAAGCAGCGCCGGGAGGACATGCGCCCGCCGGTTCCTTGAATAGATCTGCCGCGCGCGCCGCGGCCGGGGAGTGAGCCCATGTACTGTTCCACCTGCGGGTCCCGGGTTGCCGAGGGCCGCGCCACCTGCCAGGTCTGCGGCGCCACCGCCGCGCGTGCGCCGTATCCGACGTATCCGGCCGCGGGGGTGGCGCCGGCGTTCTCGCCCGCCTATCCGGCCGCGCCCATCCAGGTGTGCCCGCGCTGCGGCTACCGCGGGATGAGCGCCGGCTACTACACGCGCGGCAGCCACGTGGCCGCGCTGGTGATCCTCTCGGTGATGTTCCTCCCCGCGGGGCTCCTGTACGTGCTCCTCCGCCACAACCACCGCGTCTGCCCGGCGTGCGGCCTGGGATGGGGCGCGCACGGCTCGCAGGCGCTGGCGCTGGTCCCCGGCGGCGCGGCGGCCACGCTCCCCTCGAACGATCCGGCCATCCCCGTCTCCGAGTCCACGGCCAAGCGCTGGTTCTCGTACCTGCTGCTGGTCATCGGCACCATCACCATGGTGGCCGGGCTCGCGAACTTCGAGTTCGCGCCGCTGCTGGTGGGGGCGATGTTCGCCGGCGGCGGGGGGATGCTGCTGAAGGGCGTGAAGAACGACCGCGAGAAGCGCCGCGACGCCATCATCCAGAGCCTGCAGCTCCCCGTCATCCAGCTGGCCGCGAAGAAGGGCGGCCGGCTGACGGTGACCGACGTGGCCACGGAGATGGGGTGGCCGATGGCGCGCGCCGAGAAGGTGCTGAACTCGCTGGACGACGGGATGCGGGTGATGAGCGACATCACCGACGAAGGCGTGATCGTGTACGACTTCCTGGAGATCCGCACCGCGCAGCTCCCCGGCGCCGGCGGCCGCCAGAGCGCCCTCCCCGCCTGACGGCGGCGCTCCCTCGAAGCGACGATCGGGTCCCCGGCGTTCCGCGCCGGGGACCCGATCTTTTTTCTCACGCAGGGTCAGCAGGGTGAGCAGTTGAACCGCGGTTCTCTGCTGACCCTGCTGACTCTGCGTGAGACTTTCTGTTTCCGGATCCGGGGATGGACAAGAATGGCGCTGGAACGCACGGCGGAGAGGGTTTACATTTCCGCGGCCGTCACGGCGTGGCGTCGGCCTCGGCGATGCCGCCGGAGTCGGGGCTCTTGGCGCGGCGCTTGGCCTCGGCCACGATCTCGCCCAGGTGCTCCACCGACGGCCACCGCGCGGGGTCGATGCGCACGATCGCCGCGGAGAAGCGGGTGAGCGGGAACTCGCGCTCTTCGCCGTCGCGGTCCAGCCCGCGGTAGGTGCCCGAGCTCGCCGTGTCGGCGGGGAGATGGCGCTTGAGGCCGACGTCGAACCTGCGGCGCGCGTCCTCGGCCAGGCGCAGGGCGTCCTCGGGCGGGCAGAGGAGCACGAAGTCGTCGCCGCCCACGTGGCCCAGGAAGACGTCGGGGCGTCCGCGGCCGACGGTGGTGAGCGCCGCGGCCGCCTCGCGGATGGCCGAGTCGGCCACGGCGAAGCCGAAGCGGTCGGAGAAGGGCTTGAAGTAGTCCAGGTCGAAGTAGGCCACCGTGAAGGGCTCGCCCACCTCGCGCCGGCGCTCGAGCTCCTGGTAGATGGCCTCGCCGCCGGGGAGGCCCGTCGTCGGGTTGCGGTCCCGCCCGCGCTGGGCCAGGCGCAGGAGCGCGCCGACGCGGGCCAGCAGCTCGCGGGGGTCGAAGGGCTTGGCCAGGTAGTCGTCGGCGCCGGCGTCGAAGCCGCCGAGGCGGTCCTCGATCCCGCGCTGCGCGGTGAGGATGAGGACCGGGACGTGCGCGGTGGCCGGGTCGCGCTTGATCCGCCGGCAGACCTCGAAGCCGTCGGGGTCGCCCATGCGGTAGTCGAGCACCACCAGGTCCGGCAGGCGCTGCCGCAGCTCGTCGAGCGCGGCGGTGCCGTCGGCCACGTCATGCACCTCGTGCCCCGCGGAGGCCAGCACCTGCGTCGTCATCCGCCGCAGCGCGTCGTCGTCTTCCGCGAACAGGATCCGGCTCATCGATCTCGTGGCGCTCCCATGTTCCGTCCCCCACGTCCCCGGCGCATCCGTCAGCCGATGATCTCCCGCACCTTCCGCGCGCGCGCCGCGCTGCTGTACGCGCTCCTCCTCGCAACCGCCGCGCCCGCCGCCGTCCGGGCGCAGGCGGGGCCTAATCTAGCACCGCAGGGCGCCAGCGGCGCAACCACGGCGTCGCTGTCGCTTGCGGACCGCATCGACGCCATCCTCGCGCGCCCCGCCAATCGCCGCGCCGACTGGGGGATCGAGGTGCGCGAGCTGGCCACGGGGCGCCTCCTGTATTCGCGCAACGCCGGGCGCCTCTTCATCCCCGCCAGCAACCTCAAGCTGCTGGTGACGAGCACCGCGGCGCACCATCTGGCCCCCGACTATCGCTACCGCACAACGGTCTACGCCACCGGCCCGGTGCGCGACGGCGTGCTGCAGGGCGACGTGGTGCTGTACGGCCGCGGCGACCCGCTGATCTCCGACCGCGGCGGCCGGCGGCGCACCGGGGCGTGGGAGGAGCTGGCCGACTCGCTCCTGGCCGCGGGCGTCCACCGCGTCGCCGGCGGGGTGGTGGCCGACGACTCGTACTTCGAGCCCGCGCACCTGCGTCCCGACTGGAAGCCGTCGGACCTGCGCTGGTGGTACGCCGCCCCCGTGGGCGCGCTCGGCTACAACGACAACGCCGTGCAGACGCGCTCGGGCGAGTTCGCCGCCGTGCCGAACGGCGCCGAGTACGCCGGCGGCAGCTTCCGCGACGTCCTGGAGAGCAGGGGGATTGCCCTGGATCGCCACGACGTGCGCGTGGTGACCGATCCCGCGCGCACCGACACGGCGGCGTCGCTGGGGAGCCACTGGAGCGACCCGCTGCCCGAGGTGATCGCGCCGATCCTGCTGAACAGCCAGAACTGGATCGCCGAGACGCTGCTGAAGACGGTGGGGCGCGAGGTGCGCGGCGTGGGGAGCTGGGACGCGGGGATCGCCGTGGAGCGCGACTTCCTCACCCGCGTGGTGGGGATCGACTCGGCCGATTTCCGCCTGCGCGACGGCTCCGGGCTGTCGGCCAACAACGGGGTGACCCCGCGCGCCTTCGTGCAGCTGCTCGGCTACGTGGCCCGCACGCCGGAGATGTCGGTGGTGCGCGCGTCGCTCCCCGTCTCCGGCCGCGAGGGGTCGCTCAAGACGCGCCTGACCGACCTCCCGGGCCGCGTGTGGGCGAAGACGGGGTACATCGGCGGGGTCGACTCGCTGAGCGGCTACGTCACCACCTGGGACGGGCGCACGGTGATCTTTTCCATCATCGCCAACCGCTCCGGGCAGACGTCCGGCCGCATGAAGGCGGGGATCGACGACGTCGTGCGCGCCATCGCCGCGTCGCCGGCGCAGTAAGAAACAGATTGGGCTCACGCAGAGTCAGCAGAGTTAGCAGTAACAACTGCAGTTCAACTGCTGACTCTGCTAACCCTGCGTGAGACATTCAGTTTTTCCGTCGTTCGCTCCGCGATCGGCGCCGCTCGCGGCCGGAAACCCGCCGCTGGGCGCGAGGCCCTCTCCCACGATCCGGGGAGAGGGTTATCTTTTGTCCCGCATCGCCATACCCGTTCTCCCGACGATTCCCATCGTGACGCTTCGCATCTGCATCGCCCTCGCGGCGATCGCCCTGGCCGCATCGGCCTCGCACGCGCAGACGCGGCATCCCTCGCGCGGCAGGCCCATCACCCCCGCGCTGGCGGAGGCCACGTTCGACTCGGCGTGGTCGGTGATCGACCACACGCTGTGGGATACCACCGTCGCCAACACGCTGTGGCGGCAGGCGCGCGCCGACCTCCGCCCCCGCGCCCTGCGCGCGCGCACCGCCGAGGAGCTGCGCGACGTGATGGAGGAGATGGTGGGCCGCCTCCCCTACTCGCACTTCGAGGTGATCGCCGGCGAGGTGTCGGACTCCCTCTCCGCCGCGCCCGCCGGCCGGGGCGACGCGGGGATGGAGGTGCGGCTGGTGGGCGGCCGCTACCTCGTCACCCGCGTGGAGCCGGGCGGACCCGCCGCGGCCGCCGGCGTGCGCCCGGGGTGGGTCGTGGACGCGGTGGGAACGCGCACCGCACGGCGGATCCTCGAGCTGGTCGGCCAGGTGCCCGCGGCGAAGGAGGCGCGCGGCCGCCAGCTCTACGCGTGGATCGCCATGACCGGCGCGCTGAAGGGCCCGCCCGGCACCCGTCTGCGCGTCCGCTTCCTCGACGGCGCCGACCGCCCCGTCACCCGCGAGTTGGCGCTGCGCGAGCCGGCGGGGGCGATGACGGAGAAGTTCGGCAACCTTCCCACGCTGGCGATCACCTGGGACTCGCGCCGGGTGCGCGCGGCGGACGGGACGACCGCGGGAGTGATCCGCTTCAACTACTGGATGCCCGTGGTGATGGCGCGCCTGAACGCGGCCGTCGACTCGCTGCGCGACACCGACGGAATGATCGTGGACCTGCGCGGCAACCTGGGCGGCCTGGGCCTGATGGCGTCGGGGTTCGCGGGCCACTTCCTGGACCGCGTCGACACCCTGGGGGTGATGCGGACGCGCACGACCACCCTCTACCTCGTCTCCAACCCGCGCAGGGTGGACACGCAGGCGCGGCCGGTGCGCCCGTACGCCGGCCCGCTGGCGGTGCTGACCGACGCGATGACGGGCAGCACCAGCGAATTCTTCGCGGGCGGGCTGCAGCAGCTGGGGCGCGTGCGCGTGTTCGGCGAGCCGTCGGCCGCGGCGGCGCTCCCCGCGCTGGCGGTGAAGCTCCCCGACGGCGACGTGCTGCTGCACGCGGTGGCCGACTTCACGGGGAAGACGGGGAAGCGCTTCGAGGGGATCGGGGTGACGCCCGACCTGGCCGCGCCGCCCACCCGCGCCGCGCTGCTGGCCGGCCACGACCCCGCGCTCGACGCGGCGCTGGCCTGGATCGCGGAGACGAGACGCAGCCGCGCGTCCGCGCGGTGAGCATGCCCGCGGCGGGGCCTTCCGCCGCACCGGCGCCGCGTTCGCGCGGCGCGCATCCGAACCTGGAGATTTCGAGATGATTCGCATTCGTTTCGCCCGCGCGCTGGGCCTCGCGGCGATCGCCGTCGCCGCGCAGGCCGGGGCCGCCGCGGCGCAGCAGACCCTTCCCCCCGCGTCGGAGATCGTGGAGAAGTACGTCCGCGCCATCGGCGGGCACGACGCCATCGCCCGGCTTCAGGCGCGCCACATGACCGCCGAGCTCAGCATGCCGGCGATGGGGATGACGATGACGATGGAGTCGTTCGCCGCGCGCCCCGACAAGTCGGTGATGCACATGTCGATGAACGGGATGCAGATGGCCGAGGGCTACGACGGGCAGGTGGCCTGGTCGTCGGACCCGATGAACGGCCCGCGCATCATCGACGGCGCGGAGCTGGCGCAGCGGCAGGACATGGCCTCGTTCGACAACGCGCTCGACTTCGCCAAGGTGTTCCCGAAGCTGGAGACCATCGGCGAGAAGACGGTGAACGGAAAGGCGTGCTGGAACGTGCGGATGACCGGCCAGCGCGGCACCGTGCAGGAGGGCTGCTTCGACAAGGAGAGCGGGCTGCTCGTCGCCACCCACGCCGTCCGCCAGAGCCGCATGGGCGAGATCCCCGTCGACGCCACCTACGGCGAGTACAAGCAGTTCGACGGCGTGCTCATCCCCACCGTCTCCACCATCTCGCAGGGCGGGCAGCAGCTCGTGGTCACGCTCAAGTCGCTGAGCCACGACCCCGTCCCCGCGTCGACCTTCGAGCTTCCGGCCGAGGTGAAGGCGCTGCAGCACTGAGAAGTGCGAGAGTGCGAAAGTGCGAAAGTGCGAAAACGGCGCTCACCCTCGCGCTCCCGCACTTCCGCACTCACGCACCAACCGGGGGCGGTGCTCGCATGGCGGGCGCCGCCTCCCTACTTTCGCACCCTCGCACTTTCGCACCCTCGCACTTTCGCACCCTCGCACTTTCGCACCCTCGCACTTTCGCACTCACGCACTTTCGCACTCAATGATCGAGCTCGAGCGGCTGTCCAAGTCCTATGGCGACCTCGCGGCCGTGCGCGACCTTTCGCTGCGCGTGCCCGGCGGCGAGGTGTACGCGCTGCTGGGCGCCAACGGCGCGGGGAAGACGACCGCGCTGCGCTGCCTGGCCACGCTCCTCGCCCCCACGGCGGGGACGGCGCGGATC
Source organism: Longimicrobium sp. (assembly GCA_036377595.1). Taxonomy (NCBI): domain Bacteria; kingdom Pseudomonadati; phylum Gemmatimonadota; class Longimicrobiia; order Longimicrobiales; family Longimicrobiaceae; genus Longimicrobium; species Longimicrobium sp. The sequence goes on from DASUYB010000139.1 coordinate 18,179, forward strand.
GACGGGTTCGACGCCGTGGCGCAGCCGCTGGAGGTGCGGCGGCGGCTCGGCTTCCTGGCCGCGTCGATGGGCCTCTACCAGCGGCTGACCGCGCGCGAGCTGCTGCGCTACTTCGCCGCGCTGAACGGCATCGGCGGGGCTGACGCGGAGCGGCGGGTGGAGGAGATGGTGCGCGCGTTCGATATCGCCGAGTTCGCGGACCGGCTCTGCGGCAAGCTGTCGACCGGGCAGCGGCAGCGCGTGTCCATCGCCCGCGCGGTGGTGCACGACCCGCCCGCGCTGGTGCTCGACGAGCCCACGCTCGGGCTCGACGTGCTCAGCAGCGAGGCCATCTTCCGCTTCATCGCCGACGCGCGGGAGCGGGGACGCGCGGTGATCTTCAGCACGCACCAGATGAGCGAGGTGGAGCTGCTGGCCGACCGCGTGGGGATCATCGCCAACGGCCGCCTGGTGGCCGAGGGGACGGCGGAGGAGATCATGGCCGGCGCGGGCGAGCCCAACCTGGCCCGTGCGTTCCTGCGCATCGTGCGGGAGGCCGCGTGAACTGGCGCATCGTGTGGACGGTGCTCGCGAAGGAGCTGCGCGAGACCATCCGCGACCGGCGCACTCTGTTCATGATGATCGTCATCCCCACCCTGCTCTATCCCGGCCTGATGGTGGTGATCGAGCAGCTGACGCTCTTCGGCCAGCGGCGCCTGAGCGAGCGCCCCGCCGCCGTCGCCGTCCAGGGCGCCGACCCCGCGCTCGACGCCTTCCTCCGCCGCGACTCGGCGATCCGCCTCCTCCCGCCCGACAGCGCCACCCCCGCGGCCGTGCGCCGGGGCCACGCCGAGGCCGCCATCGTCGTCCCCCGCGCGGCGCTCGGCGAGGCGGGGACGGACAGCCTGCGCGTGCTCTTCGACGCCTCCGACGACCGCTCGCAGCGCGCGAAGGAGGTGGTGGGGAGGAAGCTCTCCGCGTGGAACGACTCGCTGATCGCCCACCGCCTGGCCGCGCGGGGGCTGCCGCCGGGGTTCGCGCGCCCGCTCGCCGTCGCCGACTCGTCCGTGGCCACGGCGGAGGAGACGGGGGCGTACGCGCTGGGGAGATTCCTCCCCGTGATCCTGATCCTGATGACGCTGCTGGGCGCCTTCTACCCCGCCATCGACCTGGCCGCGGGGGAGAAGGAGCGGGGGACGCTGGAGACGCTGCTGACCGCGCCCGTCCCCGCGCGCGAGATCGTCACCGGCAAGTTCGCCGCGGTCACCGTGCTGGCGATGGCGTCCGCGGCGGCGAACCTCCTGTCGATGCTGCTCACCTTCCAGAGCGGGATCTTCAAGTTCGCCAAGGCGGCGCACGTGAAGTTCACGCTGCCGTGGAGCACGGCGGCGCTGGTGCTGGTCGGGCTGATCCCGCTGGCCGTGCTCTTCTCCGCGCTTTTCCTGGGGATCGCGGTGCGGTCGCAGAGCTTCAAGGAGGCGCAGAACGCGCTGACGCCGGTGCAGCTGGCCAGCACGCTGCCGATCCTGGTGATCTCGCTGCCGGGGATCGACTTCAACGCGGCGCTCGCCGCCGTGCCCGTGGTGGGGATCGCGATGATGTTCCGCGAGCTCATGGCGGGCACCGCGCGGCTGGTCCCCTCGCTGATCGCGTTCGGCACGACGGTGGTCTACGCCGGGCTTGCGCTGCACTTCGCGGCGCGCGCCTTCGGGCGCGAGGACGTGCTCTTCGGCGGGGGCGCGGGCGCGGCGCCGAAGCTCGGCTGGCGCGAGCGGTGGACGGCGATGCGCACGGGCCCGCGCCGCGTGCCCCTCCCCGCCGAGGCGCTGGCGTTCGTCGCGGCCATCGCGCTGCTGTACTTCCACGCGGGTACCGCGCTGCAGGCGCGCTTCGGGGAGAAGGGGCTGCTGTGGAGCGAGTGGGGACTGCTCTTCCTCCCCGCGGTCCTGCTGGTGGCGCTGGGGCCCTTCGACGCGCGGCGGACGCTGGCGCTGCGCCGGCCGACCGCGCGGGGGATGGCGGGCGCGCTGCTGCTGGCGCTCGGCGGTATCCCGCTGGGGTGGGCGCTGGGATGGCTGCAGATCCAGGCGCTGCACCTGGAGATCCCGCGCGAGATGATGGGCGCGCTGCAGCGGCTGGTGACGGCCACCGACCTGCCGCGCTTCCTCTGGCTCCTGTTGCTGGTGGCGGTGACGCCGGCGTTCTGCGAGGAGGCGGTGTTCCGCGGCGTGCTGTTCCAGGGCCTGGCGCGCGAGGAGCGGATGTGGCGGACGGTGGGGCTCACGGCACTGGTCTTCGGCGCCTTCCACCTTTCCGGCGAGACGGCGATCCGCTTCCTGCCGACGGCGTGGATCGGGGTGCTGATGGGGATCGCCGTCTGGCGCACGCGGTCGATCTACGCCAGCATGCTGATGCACTTCGTGAACAACGGGCTGGCGGTGGTGATCGTCTCGCGCCCCGAGCTCCGCCGCGCGGCGATGTCGGACACGGGCGAGCCGAGCTGGGTGCTGGTGGCGCTGGCGCCCCTTGCGCTGGCCGCCGGGCTGTGGCTTCTTCCCCGGCGGAGCACGGCGGCGGGGGATGCGGTGGCGGCCTCTTCCGCTGGCCGAAGCGAGAGTTAGCGGGGACGGGTCCGTGCTGTAGGGGCGAGATCGTGCCCGCCACGGGCTGGCCCCCTCCCCCGGCCCCTCCCCCGCTGCGCGGGGGAGGGGAGAACTCAGCGCGGCGTAAGCACTTGCGTGAGGGATGCGCGCCCGGAGGGCCGGGACCCGCCGCGCGCGAGCGGATGCGGAGGATCGGCGGGGATGCCGGGCGCGGCGGGGCCCGGCGCCGTTGGCCACAGCGGTATCGTGGCCTACGGCGCGCGCAGCCCGTTTGGGCGTCTCAGCGCCCAACACGCCCAAACCCCGCTGTTCCAATCAGTTGAGACAGCAGTTCGACCGAGACCACCCACGACGACGAACGGTGAGCCGATGAGCCAGATGGTGGCCTGCGTGGTGCTGATCCGCGCCGTGCCCGGCGACGTGCCCGCGCTGGCGCGCCGCATCGCCGGGATCGACGGCGTGGCCGAGGTCTACTCCGTGTCCGGCGACTACGACCTGATCGCCATCGTGCGCGTGAAGGAGTACGACCGCATCGCCGAGATCGTGACCGAGGAGATCGCGCAGATCCAGGGGATCGAGCGCACCAACACCCTCACCGCCTTCCGCGTCTACTCCAGGCAGGACCTGGGCGCCGCCTGGGACATGTTCGACTGAACTTCAGGGGATAGGGAACAGGGGACAGAAGGCGGACCGCGACGCAGCCCCGCGTGCCGCTGGACCCGTCCCCTTTCGTGTCAGCTCCCCAATCCCACGATCGCGACGGCCAGGCACGCGGCCACCAGCACGTCGGGCACGATGGGGGTGATGAAGAACCAGCGCGCCGCCACCAGCGCGTGCGCCAGGTTGTAGGCCAGGAAGAGGATGGCGATCGAGCGCACCAGCGGCCCGGCCGTCTCCACCGCGCCCGCCAGCTGCCAGAACAGCACGGCCTCCACCAGCACCACCACCGCCGCCAGCAGCCCGTAGCCGAAGTAGAAATCCCAGTAGCTCCGCATCGCCCCGGCAAAATCGAAGCGGTGCGACCGCATCGCCTCGATCACCGCGACCTCCTGCGCGCCGTGCCTGGGCCGGGCGCGCAGGATCATCGCCGTGTGCGCCGCCCACTGCAGCAGCGCCACCACCGCCGCGGCGCGGAGCGCCAGCGCCGCGCTCATGCCGCGCCCCCGGCGGCCAGGTCGTCCGCCGACGGCCCGTACACCCCCGGCACCGGCACGTCCAGCAGCCGGTAGCAGACGCCCAGCTGGGCGCGGTGGTGGACCATGTGGCTCATCATCACCCGCAGCATCACGCGCCGCGGCCCGCGCGCCATCACCCGCTCTCCGCGCCGGATCGTCCACTCCACCGCCAGCGTCTCGTGATCGGCCGCGGCCAGCGCCTCGCGCAGCCGCGCCACGCCGGCGTCGTGCGCCGCCAGCAGGGCGTCCGCGCTCGCGAGCGGCGGCCGCGAGGCGGAGCCCAACGCGTCCCGCTCGCGCGTGGTCAGGACCACGGCACAGCGGCCGGCGAGGTCCGACAGGTGCGTCGCCAGCTCGGCCAGCGTCCGCGAGCGCTCGTGCGGCCGCCACTCCCCCCGCCCGTCGGGAAAGCGCTCCAGCAGGCGCCGCGTGGCGGCGAGCTCCGCGTCGAAGTCGGCGTACAGCAGCTGCGCCAGCGGAATCTCCGCCGCGGGCCGCGCGTCCGGGGCGAAGGACAGGGTCGTGCTCACGTCCACCTCGTCGGCCGAAGGGTGATCTCCCGGTGCCTCACGAGATCGAACCTGATACGCTTGGTTTAAAAAGTCAACCATGAAGTTGAAATCCTGTACCACCCCGCCTATCTTCCCTCCATGCGCACCTATCACCAGTACTGCGCCCTGGCCCGGGCGCTCGACGTCGTGGGCGATCGCTGGACGCTGCTGATCGTCCGCGAGCTGATGACGCTGGGCCCCGCGCGCTACACCGACATCCGCAACGGGCTGCCGGGGATCGCGTCGAACCTGCTGGTCGACCGCCTGCGCGAGCTGGAGGAGGCGAGGATCCTGGAGCGCACGGACGCGCCGCCGCCGGTGGCCACCGCGCTGTTCCGCCTGACTCCGCGCGGCGAGGCGCTCCGTCCCGTGATCCACGCGCTGGGGACGTGGGCGGGCCCCACCCTGGGCGCGTGGGAGGCGGGCGACGAGTTCCGCAGCCACTGGCTGGTGCTGCCGCTGGAGATCCACCTCGCCGGGCGCGCGCCGGGCCGCGACCTGTCCATCGAGGTCCGCACGGGCGACGAGCCGCTGGCGATCGAGTCCGCCGGTGGCGAGACGCGCGTCCGCCGCGGCCCGGCATCGTCTCCCGACGCCGTGGTCAGCGGCCCGCCGGACCTGGTGCTGGCGGCGCTGCTCGGCCGGGTGGCGCTGGATGCCGCGCGCGAGCGCGGCCTGCGCGTGGAGGGCGACGCGGGCGCCGTGGAGGCGGTCCGCGCGGCGGTGGGCGCCGCGCGGGCGTAAGCGATTCGGCGCGGAGGCTTTACCCCCCGGCCGATCGGGGCTAAGTTCATATCGCTTCGTACGTTCTCGGCGCCCCACCCGCCGCGGCACCATCCACCCGCGCAGTTCCGCAGATGCTTCCCGTACTGTTCAGAATCGGCGGCTTCACCGTCACCTCGTTCGGGGTGATGATGGCGCTCGCGTTCGTGGCGTCCGGCTGGATCACCGCCCGCGAGCTCAAGCGGCTGGGGCAGGACCCCGAGCATGCGTGGGACCTGGCCGGCTACGCGGCCATCTTCGGCATCCTGGGCGCCAAGCTCTACTACCTGGTCCTCCACTGGCCCGAGACGGCCGCCGACCCCGGCCACGCGATCCTCTCGCGCTCGGGGCTGGTGTGGTACGGCGGGTTCATCCTGGCGGCGCTGGCGGTGCTCTTCCGCATCCACCGGCTGAAGCTCCCCGTGCTCACCTTCGCCGACGCCATCGCGCCGGCGCTGGCGGTGGGATACGCGGTGGGCCGCGGGGGCTGCTTCCTGGTGGGCGACGACTACGGCGGGCCGACCAACCTCCCGTGGGGGATCGCCTTCCCCGAGGGCGCGCCGCCGTCGACCGCGGGGAACCTGCGCGCGTTCGGCGTGCGCGTTCCCGCCGACGTGGCCGACGGGACCGTGATGACCGTCCATCCCACGCAGCTGTACGAGGTCGGCCTCTCGCTGGCGATCTTCTTCGTGCTGTGGAAGCTGCGCCACCGCTTCGCCACGCCGGGGGCGATCTGGTTCGTCTGGCTGGCGCTGGCGGGCGTGGAGCGCTTCGTGGTGGAGATCTTCCGCGCCAAGGACGACCGGCTGCTGGGGATGTTCTCCGTCGCGCAGCTGATCTCCGTGCTGATCGTGGCCGCGGGCGTTGCGGGCTACCTCGCCGTCACCCGCCGCGCGGCGCATCCGGCCGCATCCCCGGCGAGGGCCTGACGTTGCCGGGCGAATAAATTCGCGGCAACAACGGCCCGAAGTCCGCCTTCGCGGACTGGGGGAGAGCCATCACCGAGTTGCGGCCGACATCGTGACGGCCGCAACTCGTTTCCAGCTACACCATCGCCCCCGACCCGAATCTTTCTCCAACAGCCTGCGCAGCAGGCTTCCCGATGTTCCAGCCGCGGGTTTACCCGCCCCGGCTGGATCCGCCCGGCTGGATCCGCCCGACTGCATCCGACCCGTCCGCACCCGGCCCGGATGCGCTCCCGGCGCGATCCGTGCGACGGTGCGGCGCCGTCCGCCCCACACCGACGCGTCCGCCCTGCGCCCACGGCCGCCTTGCCCGATCCGGACCCGAGCACCGCGCCGATCCCCGCGTTCGCCAATCCCGCGTCCGGCCGCGGGCGCGAGGCGGCCGAAGCCATCGCCGCCGACGCGCGCTTCGACCTGCGCGACGCGGGGCCCGAGGGGCTGGCCGACGCCATCCGCGCCGAGGCGGAGCGCGGCACCCGGCGCGTCCTGGTGGCCGGCGGCGACGGCACCATCGCCGCGGCGTGCGCGGCCGCGTGCGAGGCGGGGATGGAGCTGGCGGTGCTCGCCGCGGGGACGCTCAACCACTTCGCGCGCGACCACGGCATCCCGCTCGAATTCCCCGACGCGCTGGAGCTGGCGGCGTCCGGGCCGGTGCAATCGGTCGACATCGGGTTCGTGAACGGGCTGCCGTTCCTCAACACCAGCTCGGTGGGCGCCTACGTGGGGTTCGTGCGCCACCGCGACCGGCTGGAGAGGTGGATGGGATACCGCCTGGCCAGCTTCCTCTCGGGCCTGCGGATGCTGGCACGGCTGCGCAGCTTCGACGTGCAGCTGCGCGTGGAGGGGCAGGCGACCACCTACCGCACGGCGCTTGTGTTCATCGGCGTGGGCGAGCGCGAGACGCGCTTTCCCACCTTCGGCGGGCGGAAGGACGGTGGTCGCGCGGGGCTGCACGTGATCGCCGTGCACGGCAAGGCGGTGGCGCGCCTCACCGCGCTGGGGATCGCCGCGGCGGCGCGCGGGCTGAAGGTGGTGTCGCGCACGCCGCACCTGGACGCGTTCCTGGTGGACGAGTGCACCATCGCGATGCCCAAGCGCCTGTCGTACCTCGCGATCGACGGCGAGACGCTGCGGATGGAGGCGCCCTTCCGTTACCACCTGGCGCGCGGCGCGCTGAAGGTGGTGGCCCCGCCGCGCAACGGGGGAGATGCGTCAGAGTAGCGCACGCTGTATCGTTCTTCCGTCGCAGTCTCCCGCGGGTCCCCCCCTTGCGGAGCCGGAACGATGACGAGAACCGCCCGGGCCGTCCTGGCCCTATCGCTCGCGCTTGCCGCGCCCGCAGCGGCGCAGGCCCCCGCCCGCACGCCGACGGTCGTGGATTCGCTGTCGAAGGTGCGCGTCACGCAGGACTTCCTCGAACCCCGCACCCTCGTCGGCATCCTGCAGCACGCCGACACGGCCGACCTCGAGGTGCTGCGCGGCGACCAGCGCTTGACCATCCCCGTCGTCTACGTGCGGCACGTGGAGCTGGCCAGCGGGCGGCGCTCGTCCGGCGCGGGGGCGCTGCGCGGCGCCATCTTCGGCTTCCTGGGCGGGGCGACGGCCACGGGGCTGTTCGTGCTTGCGTCGAAGGCCGGGGGATCGGACTGCGCGGACTGCATCTGGAACCCCGGCACCGGCGTGGTCGTGCTCGGCCTCCCGCTCACCGGGGTGACGACGCTCACCGGCGCCGCCGTCGGCGCGATGCGGCCCGGCGACTACTGGAGCCGCGTCCCGCTTCCGCTGGAGGTGCGCGACCAGGGCGTCCGCTGAGGCTCGTCTCTGGCCGGTCCGGACGGATCAGTCTCACGCAGAGCAGCGGAGGCAGCAGAGATGAGTTCTCTGCTGGCTCCGCTGCTCTGCGTGCGACCAAATCCGGGTGAAGCAATGATGCGTTCAACCGAATTTCGTGCTGACGCGATGATAGATCCTTCGGCCTGCAATCGCTTGCGCAGACGCTGATTACGGTCTGGCCGGCCTCAGGATGACGTCACCGTGGCATCGGCCTGGGTGCATCAATCTACGCGTACAGCTCCAGGTAGCCGCAGCGCTCGCAGCGGTCGGCCACCACGTTGAAGCGGCGGCGGCCCTTGAGCTTTACCCCGGTCCAGAAGCTCTTCTCCGGCATGCCCTCGATCCATTCCAGGGGCTTGTGCGCCTGGCCGACATCCAGCAGGTACCCGGTGCTCATCGGGTTGCCGCACTTGGGGCAGATCATATCGGGCATCTCGCTCACCTCGCTCGGGGAATCACACTCCAGGACGGGGAAACTCGGTACATTCTGGCGGCGCCGGAACACCTCCGGAGGTTCAGCATCACCCTCTCAGCTCGACTTTGTCCATTTCAGCACAGGCGTTGCATCGTGTAGCCATGGTGCCCCCACCGAACCCGGGGCGCACTGTCGATGCAAGCCAACCTGACCGAGCTGGCCGAGCTTTTCTCCGCGTTCGCTCCACTCTTCAC
>DASUYB010000140.1 GCA_036377595.1 Longimicrobium sp.
CCACGGGACGGTGCAGGGGCACGCGATCGCGGCGGGCGAGGTGATCGCGATGCCGGCGCCCCTCACCAACGACGTGCAGCAGTGCCTGGACTCGTGGATCAACACCTGTGTCACCGCCAAGCTCAGCGAGTGCCCGGGCGAGACCTGCGGCGCCAAGCTCACTTGCGGCGCCTCGTGCCAGGTCACCTGCGAGACCTGCTACGGCCCCACCTGCGTGACCGCCTGCCTGGGTACCTGCCTGTCGGGTGGCCTGGTCTGCTGCGCCTGAACGACGAAGGGAGGCCATCGTGCTCAGGCTCGAGCTGGAGGTCGAGCGCTCCGCGTAGACCGCGAGGTGCTGCGCCGCGTCGGATTCCGCTCGTACGTGGCCGCATCGCAGACAATTGGCGATGCGGCCACTTTGTTGTTTTTAGTGTCCGCGCGGCCTGGCCGATTCCCTTGCTTCGGTCTTCCTCGACACGAATGGAGGCAGGAGCAGGCGAGCTCGGGTTCTCCTGCTCCCTTTTCGCACCGGCGCCGGATCGGTAACCTTCACGTCGCCCGCTCACCCGGCCGGGTATCCGTCGCCCTGCGCTTTGCTTCGCCCGATTGAACACCCACCAGGACATGTTCATGACCGAATCGCTCTCGCGCCGCGCCGGCGCTGCCGTCGCGCTTACGCTGGCCTGTGCCGCATCGCTTCATGCGCAGGTGCCGGCGAGCACTTCGCAGGCGGCGCAGGCCGGCGCCCGCCCGGTCTTCGTGAACGGCATGGCGCAGATCGTTCCGGCGTTCGCCGATTCCTCGCAGTGGATCCGCCAGAATCTCTGGGTGGAGACGGACTTCGACTCCGACCGCGACGGCCGCAACGATCGCGTGCACGTGGACGTGACGCGGCCTCGCCAGACGGAGACCGAGGGGCTGAAGGTGCCGATCGTGTACGGATCGAGCCCCTACTACGCCGGCGTCGCGCATGCAAACGTGTTCTGGAACGTGCGCCAGGAGCTCGGCGAGCCCTCGCCGCCGCGCGGGCAGATGCCCGGTCCGCCATACGATTCGACACGCACGCGCATCTCGAACCAGCTCGTGCGCACGTGGGTGCCGCGCGGCTTCGCCGTGGTGCATTCGGATGCGCCGGGTACCGGGCGCTCGCAGGGATGCGTGACGGTGGGCGACGCGCCCGAGCGCACCGCGATGAAGTTCGTCATCGACTGGCTGAACGGACGCGCGCGGGGCTATACGACTCCGACCGGCGCCGAGCAGGTGTCCGCGACGTCGTGGTCGACGGGCAAGGTGGGGATGATCGGCACGTCGTACGAGGGCACGCTGCCGCTCGCCGCGGCCACGACGGGGGTCGCGGGGCTCGAGGTCGTCATCCCGGTCTCCGCGAACACCTCCTACTACCACTACTACCGTTCGAACGGGCTGGTGCGCTCGCCGGGTGGGTATCTCGGCGAGGACATGGACGTGCTCTACGATTTCGTCGCCAGCGGCCATCCCGCCACGCGCGCCGTGTGCGACCGCATCTGGAAGGGCGGCGTGTTCGCGGCGGGGCAGGACCGCGCGAGCGGTGACTTCAACGACTTCTGGGCCGTGCGCGAGCTGCTGCCGTACGTGCAGAACATCCGGGCGGCGGTGCTGCTGGCGCACGGGCTCAACGACTTCAACGTCATGCCGTCGCACAGCGTGCGGATCTACGAGGCGATGAAGGCGCGTGGGCTGCCCGTCTCGCTGTACCTCCACCAGGGCGGCCATGGAGGCGATCCGCCCGCCGACATGGTGAACCGCTGGTTCACGCACTACCTCTACGGCATCGACAACGGCGTCCGCCGCGACCCGCCGGTTTGGATCGTGTCGAGCACCGCCGCCGATTCGGCGCGCGCGTCGGGCCGGCGTGGCGCGATGCCGGCGCCGGTTCCGCTCGCGTCGTTCCCGGTACCGGGGTCGGCGCCGGTCCGGCTCTATCCCAGGGCGGGCGGCAACGGCACGGCCGCGCTCTCGCTCCGTCCCTCGCGCGGGATCGACTCCATCGTCGACGACGCGGCCGTCACCGGCAGCGCCAATGCCGCCGCGCCACGCTCGGTCCATCGCCTGCTCTTCGCCACGGCACCCCTGACGGATTCGCTGCACATCTCCGGCACGCCGCGCGTCACGCTGCGCGTCGCGGCCGACCGGCCCGCGGCGAATCTCAGCGTGTGGCTCGTGACCCTGCCGTTCGACTCGGCGCGGATCGGCTCCGCCAGCCGTGCCGGCGTGGTGACGCGCGGGTGGGCCGACATCCAGAACCACGCGTCGCTCGCGCGCGGCGGCATCTACGATTCGAAGCGGCGCGGCGAGCCGCTGGTCCCGGGGAGGTACTACGACCTGACCTTCGACCTCGAGCCGGACGACCAGGTGATCCCGGCGGGGAGGCAGCTCGGGATCATGATCATGTCGAGCGACCCGGAGTTCACGCTCTGGCCGAGCGCGGGAACGCGGCTGACGGTGGATCTCGCGGGGACGTCGTTCACGGTGCCGGTGGTGGGCGGCGGCGGCGCGCTGGCGCGCGCGGGGGGCGTGCGGCCGAACCGCTGATCCGGCGCGTCCTTACGACGGCCGCGTGTAGACGAGCCGGTAGACGAGCGGCGCGGGGAGGCGAGGACTCGTCATCGTGGCGACCATCGTCAGCGTCGTACCGTCCGGGCTCACGGTGAAGACGTTCTGGCGCTCGCCGTCTTCCGAACGGAAGGTCTGCACCAGCGCCCGGTCCTCCCACGTGGTCGTCACCACCACGCAGCTGCGCCGCATCTCGGTGCAGGGGCGGCCCGTGCGGCGGTGCCAGAACACCGGCTGCCCGTTCGCCGGGCTCGACACGGACGGATACCCCGGCATGTCGACGCTGATATTCTCGCCGAAGGCGAAGATCAGCCGCGGGTAGGGGACGTTCGTCGCGCGCAGCCGCGGGCGTGCGACCTGGCGCACGATGACGTTCATCCCCGCGATCGACTGGTTGATCTTCGCGTCGATGTCGTCGCTCTGCTCCGGGACGAGCGTCCAGGCGCCGCTGAACCGCGGGCTTTCCTGCGCCAAGCCCCTGGCACTCGCCAGCGCCAGGAGAGCGACGATCACCAGGAGCGGAACGCGTTGGCGGCACATGGCGCGTTGGTTCAGGGGCTGGGAAGAGGAAGCGGTTGATCGCCTTAAGAGTCGCGGTACGCACGTGTTTCCGGCAACCCGGTAACGGCGAATGCAGTCATGCTCCACTTCGATTCGAGCGTTTGTGCGGGCCTGCCGGGCGCGTGGCTTGCACGGAATGACGCGCCGATTCGTTTCGTCGATGTCGACCGTCAGCCGGGCCGGATGATGAAGATGCTCAACAGGATCGTCGTAGCGGCTGCAGCCGTCGCGCTAGCCGCGCTTCCGTCGGAGATCGGCGCGCAGCTCAGGACCCGTCAGCTCCAGGACGCGCGGGTGCGGGTGACCGCGCCGCCGATCCGGCCCGACAAGGTCACCGGACAGGTGACGCGGTTCGACACGGTGGCGCTGGTGGTGCGCGACGAGGCGACGGGGACCGAGCAGGCGTTTCCGCTGCACAGCATCCAGTTGCTCGAGATCTCCCGCGGCACCACGCGCGGCGGTAGCGCGGGGCAGCGCGCGCGCCTCCTGGCGTTCGTCGGCGGGGGGCTGGGCGCGATCGCCGGGGCGCTGGTGCAGCCGTTCGGCGAGGTGGGCACCTCGATCGCGGCCACAGGCGGCGCGGGGGCGCTGCTCGGCGCCGGAATCGGGGCAGCATGGGGCTCGTCGGCGCCGAAGGAGCGCTGGGAGTGGGCCGTGCGCCCGTGGGGCTACGATCCCAGGACCGCGCCGCTGCCGTCGCCGCCACCGCCGGCCGCAGACACGGCCGCGCCGCCGCCGGCGCCCGCGGACTCCGCTGCGCCATCACCTCCTCCGCCACCAACTCCGCCGCCATCACCACCACCATTGTCGGATCGTGGCCCGGTGCGCTCAGTGGCTCCCTCGACGTTGGCAGACCTCGCTCCGCCGCGAATCGTGACTTCGGACCAAGCGGTACGGCGCTGACTTGATCGCACCCCGCGCCGAGATCGATCGAGATTGTGTGGATGGATCGATGCTTTCGGTGGCGCGATCGCCGCGATGAGATCTCGATGTCTGCGGCGGGAATAGGCACGGTCTGCTGATCTCCATCACCAATCTGCGTTGCTTGACTTGGCACTCACGGCGTGTCCTCCGCCGGGCGCGCGGTTTGCCGCCGAGCGCGCTCGGAAGGAGGTGGCTGAGATGGCGGACGAGCGGCGGGTGGTGGAGGCGGCGCGGCGCGCGGGGACGGCGCTGGCCGGCGGCGCGCGCGACTACGACGGGCTGATGGCGCTGATCGCCGACGCGCGGGTGGTGTGCCTGGGCGAGGCCAGCCACGGCACGCACGAGTTCTACCGCGAGCGCACCCGCATCACGCGGCGGCTGGTGGAGGAGAAGGGCTTCACCATCGTGGCCGTGGAGGCGGACTGGCCCGACGCCTACCGCGTGAACCGCTGGGTTCGCGGCACCGGCGCGGACGTCACCGCGGACGGGGCGCTGGGCGGCTTCACCCGCTTTCCGACGTGGATGTGGCGCAACCGCGAGGTGGTGGAGCTGGTCGCCTGGCTGCGCGCGTGGAACGACGCGCTCCCCACGGGCCGGGCGAAGGCGGGGTTCTACGGGCTGGACCTGTACTCGATGTTCGCCTCGATCGAGGCGGTGGTGGGCTACCTGGACCAGGTGGACCCCGAGGCCGCCCGCCGCGCCCGCGCGCGCTACGCCTGCTTCGGGCGCTACGAAGGGGATAGCCAGGCGTACGGCTACGCGGCGGAGCTCGGCGTCACCGCCGGCTGCCGCGACGAGGCGGTGGCGCAGCTGGTGGAGCTTCGGCGCCGCGCGACGGAGCTGGCGCAGCGCGACGGCCGCATCCCCGAGGACGAATTCTTCTTCGCGGAGCAGAACGCCCGTCTCGTGGCCAACGCGGAGGCGTACTACCGCACCATGTTCGCGCCGCCGGCCGAGGGGTGGAACCTGCGCGATACGCACATGACCGACACGCTCGAGGCGCTGCTGCGCCACTTCGGGCGCGGCGGTGGCGAGGCGAAGGCCGTCGTCTGGGCCCACACCTCCCACCTGGGCGACGCGCGCGCCACCGAGCCGGGCGAGGAAGGGGAGCTGAACGTGGGCCAGCTGGCGCGCGAGCGCTGGGGCGACGACGCCGTGCTGGTCGGCTTCAGCACGTACACGGGCACGGTGACGGCCGCGAGCGACTGGGACGAGCCCGGCGAGCGCAAGCGCGTGCGCCCCGCGCTGCCGGGGAGCTGGGAGGCGCTGCTGCACGAGGCCGGCGGCGACTTCGTCCTGCCGCTGCGCGGGAACGCCGAGGCGGAGGCGTTCCGCGACGCGAGGCTGGAGCGGGCGATCGGCGTCGTCTATCTCCCCCGCTCGGAGCGGGTGAGCCACTACTTCCACGCGCGGCTGGCGGACCAGTTCGACGCGGTGATCCACGTCGACGCCACGCGCGCCGTGGAGCCGCTGGAGCCGTCGGAGGTCTGGCACCGCGGCGAGGAGGCGCCGGAGACGTATCCGTACGCGGTGTAGTGCTGAGTGCGAACGCGGGCCCGGGATGCGCTCCCGGGCCCGCTTCTCGTCTCACTGCCTGCGTTAGCCGGTCAGCAGCAGGTGTTCTTCGTGTAGCAGTACGACTCCCAGGTGCAGAACTCGTAGGTCGGCGGCGCGTCGTCGTGCCCGCGCACGGTTCCGCGGGTGCCGTCCCGCCCCTCCACCGGGGCGAAGGTCTCCAGGCGCAGCGATTCGGGGTCGAGCACGATCTTCTTCTTCGGCATGCGGACTTCTCCTGCGGGAGGAAAGGGATGCTGCTCCGGAGAGCGGACTGCATCTCGAACCTAATCACCCTCCCGCCTGATTGGAAGGTACGCCGCGTCCTAAAATGTCCGATCTGCCGTCATCCGTTTCGCGGCGTCCCGCGTTCGGCCAGGTCGTGCCAGGCCTCGGGATCGGTGATGCGCATACGCCCCACCTCGCCCCTTGTCCCCGCGGTGCCGCCGTCCACCCGCGCCGCCGCGGCGGCTTCGGCGCCGTCTCCCGATGCGCGCTGTTCGATCTCCATCTCCCATTCCTTCTCGAAAAGTCCCCGTCTCCCGCTGGATGAGCCGGACGGGAGGAGCAAGGGCCGTTCCCGTGCCGTCGCCGTTGCCCAACGGATGGCGCGGGAATACTTTGCAGGTACCCGTCCGCAGTGGCATTCATCTGCTCGTTCTCCGCCCCTTTCCGTTGCCCGCCGCACCCTCGCACTCCCGAGCGCTGCCGTACCTCCGCGCGGCCGTATTCGCGCTGGCCTGCTACGTGGCCGGTCGCGTGGGGCTGTCGCTGGCGTTCGTGCAGGCCAGCGCCAGCCCGGTGTGGCCCGCGTCGGGGGTGGCCATGGCCGGGCTGCTCCTGCTGGGGATCCGCTACTGGCCCGCGGTCTACCTGGCCGCCGTGGCGGTGACCCTGTCCGCCCCGTCGCCGCTGCCGCGCGCGATGGTGGCGGCGGCGGGAAACGTGCTCGACGCGGTGATCGGCGCGTGGGTGCTCACGCGCGTGTTCCGCATCCGCCCCTCGCTCAGCGGCGTGCGCGACGTGCTGCGCTTCATCCCCCTCGGCTCGCTTCCCGGGCCGGCGGCCAGCGCCGCGGTGGGCGTGGGCGCGCTGCTGCTGTGGGGGGTGATGCCGCTGGCGGACGCGCCGTGGACCGCGCTGGTGTGGTGGACGGGGAACGGCACCGGCGTGCTGGTGGCCGCGCCGCTGGTGCTGGCCTGGGCGGGAACGCGGAAGCCGCTCCCGCGCGCGCGGCTGCTGGAGGTGGCGGGGGCCACGGCGGGCGCGGTGGTCATCACCCTCCTGGCCTTCCGCAGCGGCGAGATGTTTCCCACCGCGCGGGTGCCGCTCTCCTACGCGGTCTTCCCCTTCGTCACCTGGGCGGCCATGCGCGGCGGCCAGCGCGGCGCCTCGGTGGTCACCGCGTCGGTAACCTTCGCCGCGGTGGCCACGGCGGCGCGGCTGGCGGTGCCCGGGTCGCCGTTCGCCGAGGACGCGGCGCTCCTCTTCCTGCAGGGATACCTGGCGCTGGTGTCGATGACGGGGATGGTGCTGGCGGCGCTCACGCACGAGCGGCGCACCGCGCTCCGGCGCGAGCGGCGGGCGCGGCGGAACGCGCAGGCGGCCGAGCGGCGCTCCGCCTTCCTGGCCGAGGTGGGCGCGGTGCTCAGCGGCTCGCTGGACTATCCCGAGACGCTGGCCAAGGTGGCGGCGCTGGTGGTGCCGCGGCTGGCGGACGGGTGCATCCTCGACGAGCTGACCGAGCACGGGAGCTTCGGCCGCGTGGTCACCCGCCACCGCGATCCCGCGACGGACCGGCTGCTGGCCGAGACGCGGCGGCTGTATCCCCCGCCCGCCAATCCCCGCAGCCGCGTGGCCGCCGTGCTGGGGAGCAGGCGGACCGACTTCCTCCCCGAGGTCGACGCGGCGATCGTGGAGCGGCTGGCGGTGGACGAGCGGCATCGCCGGATCCTGGAGGAGGTGGGGATCCGCTCGGTGATGTTCGTCCCCCTGGTCGCGCGCGAGCGGACCGTGGGCGTGCTGACGCTGATGCGCACGGCGGGCGCGCGGCCATACACCCCGCGCGACGTGGCGCTGGCCGAGGAAGTGGCGCGCCGCGCCGCGCTGTACATCGACAACGCGCGCCTCTACCGCAGCGTACGCAGCGAGTCGGCCGCGCGGCAGAAGGTGGTGTCGATGGTGTCGCACGAGGTGCGCAACCCGCTCTCCACCATCCTGCTGAACGCCACCGCCGCGCTCGACGACGGCACCGATGGAGACGGGGCCCGGCAGCCGCTGGACGCCGTGATCCTGGCCGCCGAGCAGATCCACCACCTGGTGCAGGACCTGGCCGACGTCACCCGGCTGGAGGCGGGAAGCCTGCCGGTGGAGCACGCCGCCTTCCGCCCCGGCCTGGTGCTGCGCGAGGCGGCCATGATGCTGGAGCCGCTGGCCACGCGGCGGGGGCTGCGCTTCGGCGCGCGCGCGGAGGGCGAGCTGCCGCCCGTGGTGGGCGACCGCGAGCGCACGCTGCAGGTGCTCAGCAACCTGGTGGGCAACGCGCTGCGGCACACGCCCGAGGGCGGGGAGATCGAGATGCGCGCCGAGGCGATGGGTGGCGTGGTGCGCTTCTGCGTGGCCGACAGCGGGTCGGGGATCGCGCCCGAGGCGATGTCCGGGCTCTTCACCCCGCTCTGGAGCGGCGACGTTCCCGCGCGGGGGATGGGGCTGCCGCTCAGCCGCGCCATCGTCGAGGCGCAGGGCGGCCGCCTGTGGGCCGAGAGCACGCCGGGGGAGGGGAGCCGGTTCTTCTTCACCCTGCCGGTAGATCGAAAGCAGAGGACAGGGGAGAGATAGGAGACGGCGGGGGAGATCCGGATTCTCCGCTCGCCAACGGCCCGCGCGGCGGGGAACATGGCGCGGTTCTTCCGGGTTGCATCGGAACTGATGGTTTCGCAAGCCGGAGACCGACCGACGCATGCCGACACGCTTCCGCCGCAACCCCACGCCCGAGCCGCTGCGCACCCGCCTGGTGGAGATCCGCCGCGGGCTGATGCGCCTGCACAAGGCGCTGATCGACGCCGAGCGCATCGTCTGGGAGCGCAGCCGCGGGCCGGTGACCAACGCGCAGCTGCTGCAGGCGCTGATCGAGGACCCGTTCTTCGCCTGGCTGCGGCCGTTCAGCGGGCTGATCGTGGAGATCGACGAGGCGCTGGCCGGCGAGCACGCCGTCAGCGAGGAGGACGCCCGCGCCTTCGCCGAGCAGGCGCGCGAGCTGGTGGCCGTGGACGACGGCGACGAGCCCACCGTCAACCGCTACGACCTGGTCTGCCGCCGCGATCCCAACGTGCTGCTGCTGCACGTCGAGCTCTCCAGCCGCATCGCCGACGCGCTGGAGGGGCCCGCGGCGGCGTGATCCCATCTCCGCGTCCGATCTCCATCTCCCGCTTCGCCCTCTTCCATCCCCGTCCGTGAGATTTTTCCGCCCGCGTCTCCATCTCCCGCTCGCGCTGCTGGCGCTGGCCTGCGCGCAAGCCGACGCGCCGCCGCGGCGCTCGCTCCCCGCGGGCGAGTACGCGTCGCAGGAGTGGGGGCTGGTGGGCGCGGTGAACGACTATCGCGCGAAGCGCCGCCAGCCGCTGCTGCGGTGGGACGCGGGGCTGGCCGCCGTGGCGCGCCAGCACAGCCGCGACATGGCGGAGGGCCGGGTGCCGTTCAGCCACCAGGGCTTCGAGACGCGCGTGGCCGAGGCGCGGCGCCTGGGCTACCTGGCCGTGGCCGAGAACCTGGGGACGAACAACTTCCCCGCCGACACCACCGTGTCGGTGGCGATGCGAGGCTTCCTCGACAGCCCGCCGCACCGCCACGCGATCGAGGGCCCCTACGAGCGCACCGGCGTGGGCGTGGCGCGCGACCTCTCCGGCGACTTCTACTTCACCCAGCTCTTCGCCAGGTAGTGCTTCAGCCTCTCACGGAGGGCACGGAGGTCACGGAGGAACCGATCGGTTCTCCGTGACCTCCGTGCCCTCCGTGAGAGACTTCTTTTTTGTCTTCATCGTCGCTAACGCCGCCGTCGGCAAGCGTGTCTTACGGCTGAGATGCGGGGCCGCCGCCCATCCAACCTTAGGGCGACCCGATGCATCGAATCATCGGCAGGATCGTTGAAGAACCGGTGCACCGGCCATTTCCATGCGGACCGACGAGATGTGGTGGACACGCCAGCGCAGCTCGCTGACGCAGGCGTACGCGGACGAGAACCCCGAGGCGGTGGCCGCGCGCCTGCGCGAGCTGCTGGACGCCTGCGGCGAGGAGCACATCCCCGACAACGTGGTCGCCTTCCTCGACGCGGCGTACCTGCTGGCCGAGAGCCGCAACCTCCCGCGGTCGCAGCGGGCGTGGCGCCTGGCGATGCACGCGCTGCACTGACCGTCGGCGGATGGCGGAGATGACGAGAGGGCGCCGGGGATCCGCTCCCCGGCGCCCTCTCGCGCATCCGCCGAACGGTGATCGGATCACCCCGCGCCGGCATTCCCCAGCACCATCCCCACGGCGAAGACCAGCGCGCCGCCGAACACCACCTGCAGCAGCGTCCGCCCCAGCGGGCTGCGCATGTAGCGCCGGCGGATCCAGGCGATGGCGATCAGCTCCAGCACCACCACCGCGTACGCCAGCGTCAGCGCCGTCTGGAGGTCGGGGATCAGGAAGGGGAAGGTGTGGAACATCCCCCCGAGCATGGTGCCGACGCCCGTGATGGCGCCGCGGCTCCACGGGTTGCCGCGCCCGCTCATCACCCCGTCGTCGGAGAGCGCCTCGGCCAGCCCCATGCTGATGGCCGCGCCCACCGACGCCGCCAGCCCCACGTAGAACGCACTCAGCGGCCGGTGCGTGAGCTCCGCCGCCGCGAAGAGCGGCGCCAGCGTGCTGACGGAGCCGTCCATCAGCCCCAGGAGCGCGGGCTGCACCCGCTGCAGCACCAGGCGGTGGTCGCTCCCGGGCGGGGGCGCGTACGCGGCTTCGCTCATCCAACCTCCGGCGGGTCATGGGGATACGGGAGATGCGGCGGCGACGGGCTCCCGCCGCGCGGCTCGGGTCAAGCCGGGCGTCAATCTACGCGGGAGCCGTGCCGCGGATGAAGAGCCTTGCGGCGGGGATGATCTGCGTCTATGATGTGGTTGAGACTCATTCTCAATCACTCACCACTGTCGGATATGCGCTCGTACCCGCTCGTGCTCCTGGCCGGCCTCGCCGCCGCGGCCCCCGCCGCCGCGCAGGCCCCCAATCCCCCGTCCACCACGCTGCTCGCGGCGCCGGCGGACACCTCCGCGCCGATCGCGTTCGGCATCC
The DNA here is from genome assembly GCA_036377595.1 of Longimicrobium sp. Taxonomy (NCBI): domain Bacteria; kingdom Pseudomonadati; phylum Gemmatimonadota; class Longimicrobiia; order Longimicrobiales; family Longimicrobiaceae; genus Longimicrobium; species Longimicrobium sp. Next base: position 10,939 of record DASUYB010000140.1, read on the forward strand.
CCGCGCAGCCGCTGGGCGACGCGCTGGGCGAGTACGCGCGCCAGTCCGGGCTGCGCGTGCGCGTCGCGGCCCGTCCGGCGTCGGCGGCGCGGTCGCACGCGGTCGAGTGCACCTGCACCGCGCCCCAGGCGCTGCGCCGGATGCTGGAGGGGACCGGGCTCTCCGCGCGCTTCGCCGACGCGCGCACCGCGCTGGTGGCCGGCGGCGACTCGACCTTCGCGCTCACGCCGATCAACGCCGTGGCCCCGCGCAGCTACACCAGCGTGCGCAGCGCCACGGCGATGAAGACGGAAACGCCGCTGCGCGACGTGCCGCAGGCGGTGAGCGTGGTCACCCGCGAGGTGATCGCCGACCAGGCGATGCAGGGGATGGCCGACGTGGTGCGCTACGTCCCCGGCGTGCAGATGGGGCAGGGCGAGGGGCACCGCGACGCGCCCACCATCCGCGGCAACGCCTCCACCGCCGACTTCTTCGTCGACGGCGTGCGCGACGACGCCCAGTATCTCCGTGACCTGTACAACGTGGAGCGGGTGGAGGCGCTCAAGGGCTCCAACGCGATGATCTTCGGCCGCGGCGGCGGGGGCGGGGTGCTGAACCGGGTGGTCAAGGAGGCCCGCTGGACGCCGGTCCGCGCGCTGACGCTGGAGGGCGGCTCGTTCGACCACCGCCGCGGCACCGTCGACCTCGGGCAGGGGATCTCCGGCGGCGTGGCGGCGCGCTTCAACGGCGTGTACGAGCGCTCCGGCGGCTTCCGCGACCGCGCCTCGCTCACGCGCTACGGGATCAATCCCACCCTCGCGCTGGACCTGGGCCGCGCCGTCACCGCGCACGCGGGCTACGAGTTCTTCAGTGACGAGCGCACCGTCGACCGCGGCATCCCCTCGTACCAGGGCCGCCCCTCGCCCGCCGACGTCACCACCTACTTCGGCAACCCCGACGTCAGCCACGCGACGATGCGCGTCCACCTCGCCACGGCCACGGTCGAGCGCGCGTCGGCGACGGGGTTCACCCTCCGCAACCGCACGCGGCTGGCCGCCTACGACAAGTTCTACCAGAACAGCTTCCCGGGCGCGGTGAACGCGGACGGCTCGCAGGTGGCGCTGAGCGCGTACAACCACGCCATCGACCGCACCAACCTCTTCAACCAGACGGACGTCATCCGCTCCGTCGCCACCGGGACGGTGCGGCACACGCTGCTGCTGGGCGCGGAGCTCGGCCGGCAGCGGACCGAGCAGGTGCGCAACACCGGCTACTACAACGGCACGGCCACCTCCTTCTCCGTCCCCTTCGCCACGCCGACCGTCGCCACGCCGATCGAGTTCCGCCAGAGCGCCACGGACGCCGACAACCTGACCACCACCACCGTGGCCGCCGCGTACCTGCAGGAGCAGGCGGAGCTGGCGCCGTGGCTGCAGGCGGTGGGCGGGGTGCGCCTGGAGCGCTTCGCCATCGACTACCACAACAACCGCACCGGCGACGACCTGGACCGCCGGGACGTCCTCCTGTCGCCGCGCGCGGGGGTGGTGCTGAAGCCGGTGCGGGCGGTCTCGTTCTACGGCAGCCTGAGCGTGTCGTACCTTCCCAGCTCGGGCGACCAGTTCACCTCGCTCACCGCGACGACGGAGACGCTGGAGCCGGAGCAGTTCGTGAACCGCGAGGTGGGCGCCAAGTGGGACGTGCACCCCGACCTGAGCCTGACGGCGGCGGTCTATCGCCTCGACCGGACGAACACCTCGGCCACGGATCCCAACGACGCGTCGAAGATCGTCCAGACGGGGCACCAGCGCACCACCGGCTTCGAGCTGGGCGCCGCGGGGAACGTGATGCGGGGATGGCAGATCGTGGGCGGGTTCGCCTCGCAGCGCGCGCGGATCGTGAGCGCCACGACGGCCGCGAAGGCGGGGGCGAGGGTGCCGCTGGTGCCGCACCAGACGCTCTCGCTCTGGAACCGCTGGCAGCTCCTCCCCGCGGTGGGGATCGGCGCGGGGATCGTGCGCCGATCCGACATGTTCGCGGCGATCGACAACACCGTCACGCTCCCCGGCTTCACCCGCGCCGACGCCGCGCTCTTCCTGCGCGTGAACCCCGCCCTGGGGGTGCAGGTGAACGTGGAGAACGTGTTCGACCAGCGCTACTTCGCCACCTCGCAGGGGAACAACAACATCATGCCCGGCGCCACGCGCACGCTGCGGCTGTCGCTGACGGCGCATCCCTGAGGCGTGCCGCTGCCGCGCATCGAGGAGGGGCCGGTCCCGCGGGGTCCGGCCCCTCCGCGCTTTGCGGAAATTGGAGAGAGTGTCGCAAATCGATGCAACGAAGGCACTTCGGCGTGCCGAACCGGCCTCTTTCTTGCCGTGCCGGACGCGCTGAAGCCCCTGATCCTACCCGCAGCGACGAGCGAAACGTGAGTTTGAGGGAATACCGGGACCCGGAAGGGGTTCTCTGGCGCGTCTGGCCTGTGAACCCCACGGAGATGACCGGACCCGCGGTGGTCCCCGAGGACCTGCGGACCGGCTGGCTGTGCTTCGAGAGCGAGGCCGAGAAGCGGCGCCTGCGCCCGGTGCCGCCGTCGTGGGAGGGCCGCACCGACCACGAGCTCGACATCCTCCGCCGCGCGGCCGACCCCGTGCGGCGGCGCTGAGGCGGCGGGCGCACCCTGTCACACACCCTCCACGGGGATAGGAGGATGTGTGCAGTGTGGGCGCGCAAGTTGCAACGGCCCGCGGTAGCAGTCGACGGACCCTCCGCACCCGCCTGGTAACTACCTATGCTCGTAACGCAGCTCCCCCTGGCCGACGCCGGACGCGAAGTCTGGCGCAGGGCGATCCTGATGGTAGGCTGGATCAGCTTCCTCGTTGCCACGCCGCTGCTGCTGTTCGCCGTGCATCTCCCGTCGTGGATGGACGATGCGCTGGTGGTGACCGCCTTCGTGGGCGGCGCCTGCATCGTCTGCGGCGAGCTGTGGCCCGCGCTGGACCGCCTGCGGATGACCGGCCGGCGATAACGGATCGAGGTGGGACACGAGCGGGGCGCCCGGTGCGGACCGGGCGCCCCGCTTCGTGTTCCGCCCGAGGTGTCAATGGAGCGGCCGGCACGCTCCTTTGGCGCTCCAGACGAGCAGATCCCATGCTTTTTATTTTCTTAACGTGGTAAGACGTTCGAGAGCTAGAACTTCGCGGCAGATCAAAAACGGCCACCTGAGAGCATTGTCCATATCATGAATCCAGGGTAGATTGTTGTGATACCTCGAGGGAATCGCCGGTGGCAACGACCTCTTTTATAAGCTCTATACCGCTGAGTGGGAGCGGCGCGCGGCAATCCAGGGAGATACTGCGCTGCCGCTGGGTGTCCTGGCACTACTCGGCAGTGGGCTGATTGTTCTCGTGAAGGAGTACAACGATGGAGGCGGAATTCTCGACCTGTTATTCTGGGTCGGCTTTGCCGCCGCGTCCCTTGGTTTGGTGCTGGGGATCTACATGTTGGTTCGTTCATTCTACGGTTATGTATACTCGCACCTGACCTTTCCGTCGGAACTGAAGCAGTATTGGGATGGGTTGCGCGCCCATTACTCCGCCGTGGGTACCCCGCTGGTGGCGGATCGCGAGTTCGAGGCGTACCTGCAGGATCTGCTGATCAAGGCGACCGACCGCAACGCCGCGATCAATGTGAATCGCGCGGAGTTCCTCAGGAAAGCGAATCGCGCTATCATTCTTGTCCTGATCGCGTCCGGGATCACCGCAATCCCGTATTCGATACGGGAGCGCATGAAGAACGAACAAGCAGCCGTCGAGATCACCCGTCGAGGATCGGAACCAATGTCCCAGCGTCCGAGCATCACCCAACACCCTGCTCCGGTGGTGCCGCCCAAGCCGACACCTCCGACCAACTTCGACGAGCGGACGGGCGTGAAGGCGCCTGCGGACCGGAATCGGCCGAAGCGCTGATGCGCCTCCCGGATGAGAACGCCGGGCGGCCATCACCTCATCCGCCGATGCCCGTGCCGCCGCCGGAACGTGGAGGTGAAGCTTCCGCTGCAACGGCCGGGTGAGCCGCGGTAGGCGTGGCGCGGTAGACAGCCGCGGCCCGGTGTGATATCTTTCCATGCTGCCCCCAAATCCGGGGGCAGCGCTTTTTTCTCCTGCTCCGCGCATATCACCGGCGCGGGGCCACATGTCCACAGGAAGGTGACTTTGAGGGACTACGAGATCGTGTACATCTTCCACCCGTCGCTCGACGAGGGGGGGGTGAACCAGAAGCTCGACCGGTTCCACGGGCTGCTGACGGGCGACCGCGGCGGCAACGTGACCGAGGTCGACCACTGGGGCAAGCGCCAGCTGGCGTACCCCATCGAGGACCAGTCCAGCGGCTACTACGTGGTGTCGCACTTTGCCGCCCCCGCCGAGGCGCTTCCCGAGTTCGAGCGCATCCTGAAGCTCGACGAGGAGCTGCTGCGCTACCTGGTGGTGATCAACGAGGGCGACCTGGCCACCACCCCGGTCCCGCCGCAGCCCAAGCGCGACGAGGAGTCCGAGGAAGGGGAGGAGGAGTAAGATGCGATCCAGCCGCAAGGCGTGCCCCATCTGCGAGCTCGGGGTGCGTACCATCGACTACAAGGACGAGCGGACGCTGCAGCGCTTCGTGACGGAGCGCGGCAAGATCCTTCCGCGCCGCATCAGCGGGATGTGCGCGCGGCACCAGCGGCAGGTGGGCACGGCGGTCAAGCGCGCGCGGTACCTGGCGCTGCTGCCGTACATCGCCGGCTACGAAGCCTGAGGAGGATACCACGATGCAGGTCATCCTTCGCCAGCGGATCGAGACCCTGGGCGACGCCGGCGAGATCGTCGACGTGAAGCCGGGCTACGGCCGCAACTACCTGATCCCGCAGGGGCTGGCCTACGAGGCCACCGAGGCCAACAAGCGCCGCCTGGAAGCCGAGCGCGCGCGCTCGGCCGCCAAGGAGGCCGAGACGCTGCAGGACGCGCAGAAGCGCGCCGCCAGCATCGAGGGCGTGTCGCTGACCTTCAACGCCCGCGCGGGCCAGGAAGGGAAGCTGTTCGGGTCCATCACCTCGGCCGACATCGCCGAGAAGCTGGCCGAGCAGGGGATCACCATCGACCGCCGCCAGATCGAGCTCGACGAGCCGATCAAGACGCTGGGCGTCACCAGCGTTCCCGTGCGCCTGCACCCGCAGGTCCGCCCGGAGGTCAAGGTCTGGGTGATCGCGGAGGACTGAGTCCTTTCGCGCGTCGCACAGGTCTGGTCGCGAAGGCGGCTCCGGTTGCGGGGCCGCCTTCGTCGTTCGGGGAGTGCTGATCCAAATCCCCAGGACGCAGGGGGTGGATTTGCGCCACAATGCGAGTGAACTCGCGGCTACAACGACACGCAGTCCGCCTTCGCGGACTTCGCTCGGCTGCGAGGTCGGCGCGTTGGGGACGCACTCGCGCACTGGCGGGCTCACGCACTTTCGTGCTCCGCGGAGTGGTCCTTAACTTGAACGCGTCACGCGCTTCGGTTGCGCGTGGCACAGAACTCAACCCGGAGAAGCGATGAGCATCACCCCCGTGCCGCCCACGTCGGTGGACATGCCGAAGGACGTGGCCCGCGTGGTGGACCTGCTGTTCGACCGCAAGGGGCTGGACGTGACGCTGCTGGACCTGCGCGGGATCTCGACGGCCACCGACTGGTTCGTGATCGCCACCGGCACGTCCGACACGCACGTGGCGGCGCTCGCCGACAACGTCGTCGACGGGCTGAAGCAGGTCGGCGTGCGGCCGCTGAACGTGGAGGGCGAACGCGAGGCGCGCTGGGTGCTGATCGACTACTTCGACTTCGTGGTGCACGTCTTCCACCCCGCCGCCCGCGAGTTCTACCAGCTCGAGCGCCTCTGGGGCGACGCGCCTACCTTCGTCCTCGAAGCGCCGGCCGCCGCGCGGTCGTAGTCAGCCGGCGATCGATCGCACGAGCGGTCGCAACCAACGCGGCCCTTTTCCCAGCGCGGAGAGGGCCGTGTTTGCGTTGGCGGAGACGACATCTCACGCATGCCGAAAGATGCGGAAGACCGGGTTTGGTCGCGACGATGCGAGTGAACTCGCGGCTACAACAACACACAGTCCGCCTGCGCGGACTTCGCGCGGAGTAAGCTCCAGTTCGAGCGACTGGCATCCTGCCGGCCGATCGCCGATCAGCTCCCGGCAGGCTCAGCACTCAGCACTTCGTCCCCGTACTTTCGTACTTTCGTGCCGCCGTTTAACTTGGCGCTGTCCTCCGTCCGCAGGCCCAGCCCCGTTCTCCCGAGCCCATGACCGATCCGCAGACGGCCACCGGCTACCCCGGGCGCAGGCTGCCCCCGCCTTCCTTCTTCGACCCCACGTTCGAGCGGCTGCCCTCCGCCGCGGCGTTCGACGCGCAGAACCCCGGCCCCGTCCTGCTGCTGTTCGACCCGCGCGCCGACCGTGCCTGGGTGGCCGACTCGGCCATCGCGCTGGCCACGGGGTGGAACGCGGCGGGGCGGCGCACCGTGCTGGCCGACCTCTCCATCGAGGACCCGATCCTCCACGAGCGGGTGGGCGTGCCGAACCTGGACGGCGTGGTCGACCTCTTCCTCTACGGCGCGTCGCTGGCGCGGAGCGCGCGGCCGGTGCCGGGGCGCGGCTTCCTGCTGATCACCGCGGGAACCTACACGCCCGAGCCGGAGGCCATCTTCCACCACCCGCGCTGGAGCAAGATCGTCGACGGCTTCCGCGAGGCGCAGGCGTCGCTCCTGGTCTTCGTTCCCCTCGACGCGCCGGGGCTGCCGGCGCTGGCGCAGTGGGCGGGCGACGTGATCGTGCTGGGCGACCGCCAGGACGGCGAGCTGTTCGAGTCCATCCTGTCCCCCGACTTCCGCATCCGCGCCTGGCTGACGCCGCCGGCGCGGCCGGGGTCGGAGCCGTTCCGCGTGGGCGAGGACTCGGTGCGCCCCGTCTCGTACGGCGCGCCGCCGCAGCAGCCGTTCACCCCCGCGCCCGCGCAGCCGGGGGAGCGCTTCCCGCAGCCGGAGCCCGGCGGCTTCCAGCCGTGGGCCGCGCCCCCGCGCGAGCCGGCGCGCGGCCCCGAGCCGCTCCCCAGCGCCGAAGAGGCGCCACACGCGCCCGCCGCCTCGCTCCCCGTCCCCGATCCCGCGTGGGAGGCCACGGTCGAGGAGGCGGAGCCGTGGCCGGCGTCGCGGCGGAAGAAGAAGTCCATCCCCAAGAAGCGGCGCATCTCCCCGCTCCTGCTCGTGCTGCTGGTGCTGCTGTTCATGGCGGCGGCGGCGGTGGCGGCGCTGTACTTCCTCCCCGATCTCCTCCCCGCGCTCGACCTGCCGCGGCGCGAGCGGGCCGAGGCGCCGAACCTCCCCGCGCACCGGCCGCAGGCGCTGGCGACGGCGGCGCCGGCCGGGGTGGCGCGGCCGTACGCGGTGGTGGTGAAGGCGTACCAGGGCGACCGGGCGTACGAGACCGCGCGCGGGTGGGCCGAGCGCGTGCAGCGCGAGATCCCCGGGACGCAGGCGTACGTCTTTCCCGAGGAGATCGGCGGGATCGTGTACTACCGCGTGTTCGCGGGGATGCTGGGCGACACCGCCGAGGCCGCCGCGCTGCGCAAGGAGCTGATCGACCGCGGTCTGGTGGATCCCGAGAGCGTGGGCGGCGCGGGGGACCTGATCCAGCCGCGGCCGATGACGTTCGAGCTGGGGCAGTATCCCACCCGCGCGGCCGCCGAGGTGCGCGCGCGGGAGCTCGGCGCGGGGGCGATCGACGTCTACCCCGTCCCCGTACCGCAGACGGACGGGAGCGAGCGGTGGGCGCTGTACGCCGGCGCCTTCGCCGACAGCGCGCAGGCGGCGCCGATGCAGAAGACGCTCGCATCCGCCCGTCTCCCCACGCGCCTGGTCCGCCGCGTGGGCCGTCCTCCCGCCGCGCCGAAGTGATGTGCCGTTGACGCAATCACGTTAGATTCATCTCCATCCCGCTCGACATCGTCCCGAAGGTTTCCGCCACACCGCTGGCGCCCGGCAGGAACATCCCCCGTCGTGCAGAACCGCCTGGCATGAAGCTCCGCTCGCTCCGCCTCCACGGCTTCAAGAGCTTTCCCGACCGCACCCTGATCGAGTTCCGCGACGGCGTGACCGCCATCGTGGGCTCCAACGGCTGCGGGAAGAGCAACACCGCCGACGCCGTGCGCTGGGTGCTGGGCGAGCAGCGCGCGTCGGCGCTGCGCGGCGGGAAGATGGAGGAGGTGATCTTCCAGGGCACCGTCAAGCGCCGCCCGCTGAACTTCGCCGAGGTCACGCTGGCGTTCAGC
>DASUYB010000141.1 GCA_036377595.1 Longimicrobium sp.
CGCCGGCGCGCTGTCCTCCAGCATGTAGCGCAGCCGGTCGGCGGGGTACGCCGGGTCCAGCGGCACGTAGGCGCCGCCCGCCTTGAGGATGGCCAGCAGGGCGGCGATCATCTCCGGGCCGCGCTCCACGCAGACCCCCACCCGTGCGTCCGGACCCACGCCCAGCGCGCGGAGGTGGTGCGCCAGGCGGTTGGCGCGGGCGTTCAGCTCGCCGTAGGTGAGCGACTCCTCCTCGAAGCGCACCGCCACCGCGTCGGGCGCGCGCGCCGCCTGCGCCTCGAACAGCTCGGGGACGCATGCGCCGGCGGGGAACGCGGCGTCGGTGGCGTTCCACTCCTCCAGCACGAGCGCGCGCTCCGCCTGGCCGAGCAACTCCAGTCGCGAGAGCCGCAGGTCCGCGTCGGCGGCGACCTGCTCCAGCACCCGCTCCAGGTGGCCGAGCATCCGCACGATCGTGCCGCGCTCGAAGAGGTCGGTGCGGTAGAACAGCCCGCCGAGCAGGCCTCGCCGCGTTGCCGCGAGGGCCAGCGTCAGGTCGAACTTGGCGAAGGCGAAATCCGGTTCGACCTCTCCGGTGCTCGACTCTGCGCTCGACTCTGCCCCGCCACTTCCCGATTCCTCCACGTCGTCCAGCGCGAACGACACCTGGAAGAGCGGCGAGTGGCTCAAGCTGCGCTCCGGCTGCAGCTCGGCCACCAGCTTCTCGAAGGGAAGCTCCTGGTGCTCGTACGCCCCCAGCATCACCTCCCGCACCCGCCCCAGCACCTCCCGGAAGCTCGGGTCTCCGCCCAGGTCGGTGCGCAGCACCAGCGTATTCACGAAGAAGCCGATCAGCCCCGCGACCTCGTTCCTCGTCCGCCCCGCGATGGGGCTTCCCACGACGATGTCCTCGCTCCCGCTGTACTTCGACAGCAGCACCTGGAAGGCGGCGAGCACCACCATGTACAGCGTGGCCCCCTCGCTCCGCCCCAGCGCCCGCAGCCGCTCCAGCAGCTCGCCGGGAAGCTCGATCCGCTCGCTCGCCCCCCAGAACGTCTGCACGGCCGGGCGGGGATGGTCGGTGGGCAGCTCCAGCAGCTCCGGCGCTCCCGCCAGCCGCTCCCGCCAGTACGCCAGCTGCCGCTCCAGCACCTCGCCCCGCAGCTGCTCGCGCTGCCAGACGGCGTAGTCGGCGTACTGCACCGGCAGCTCCGGCAGCGGCGATTCCCGCCCCTCGCTGTACGCCGTGTACAGCGCCGCCAGCTCGCGGAAGAACACCTCCATGCTCCACCCGTCGCTGACGATGTGGTGCATCGAGAGCAGCAGCACGTGATCCTCGGCGCCCAGCCGCAGCAGCGCCGCACGGAAGAGGGGCCCCGCGGTGAGGTCGAACGGCAGCACCGCCTCCTCGGTGGCGCGGCGCCTGGCCTCCACCTCGCGCTCCGCCTCGCCGAGCCCCGACAGGTCCTCCACCGGCAGCGTGAAGCCGCCGAACGGCGCGATCACCTGCACCGGAGAGCCGTCCACCTCCCGGAAGGTGGTGCGCAGCGCTTCGTGCCGCCGGACGATCTCGCCCAGCGCCCGCTCCAGCACCGCTTCGTCCAGCGCACGCCCCAGGCGCCGTGCCATGGGAAGGCTGTAGACGGCGCTTCCCGGCTCCAGCTGGTCGATGAACCAGAGCCGCTCCTGTGCGAAGGAGAGCGGAGCGCCGTCGCGATGGGCGCGGGGGACGATGCCCGACGAGCGGATCCGCCCCCTGAGCCTGGCCTCGATGAACGCGCGCTTGGCGGCGGAAAGCTCCGGGCGCGGAAGCTCGACCGTCTGTTCCGAGGCCATCTCAGGCTCCTGCAACGGGGTGGGACTCGGCCAGCCGCTCGGCCTCGAATTCGGTCATGGTCGCTGCCTCTTCATAGATCCTCCGTTCGATCTCTCCCGCCATGGCTTCCAGCGTCGGCATCGAGAACACGGTGCGGATCGAGATTTCCAGGTCGAACGTGGCCTGGACCCTGGCGAGCAGACGCATGATCAGCAGCGAGTGCCCGCCCAGGTCGAAGAAGTTGTCGTGCACGCCCACCCGCTCCCGGCGCAGCACCTCCGCCCAGATCTCCGCCAGCACCTCCTCCGCGGGGGTGCGCGGCGCCACGTACTTCTCCTCCGCCGACGCGTACTCCGGCACCGGAAGCGCCCGGCGCGCCACCTTTCCGCTGGGCGTCAGCGGCAGCGCCTCCAGCACGACGACCGCCGACGGCACCATGTACTCCGGGAGGCGCCCCTTCAGGTGCGCCCTCAGCTCGGCGGGGGTGACCACCGCCGACTCGCCCGCCACCACGTACGCCACCAGCCGCCGGTCACCCGGTGCGTCCTCCCGTACCACCACCACCGCCTCGCGCACCTCCGGGTGGTCCGACAGGACGGCCTCGACCTCCCCCGGCTCGATCCGGAAGCCCCGGACCTTCACCTGCTCGTCGGTGCGGCCCAGGTACTCCACCTCGCCGCTCGAAAGCCACCGTGCCCGGTCGCCGGTGCGGTACAGCCGGCCCCCCGGTGCGCCGAACGGGTCGGGGACGAATCGTTCGCCGGTGAGACCCGGCCGCTCCAGGTAGCCGCGCGCAACCGCGTCTCCTCCCAGCAGCAGCTCACCGGGCACTCCGATCGGCGCCGGCTCCAGGTGCTGGCTCAGCACGTAGAGCCGGGTGTTCGCGACCGGCGCGCCGATGCTCGGCAGCAGCGGCCAGCCCGCGGGCTCACCCTCGAGCACGCGCGCGCTGACCACGTGCGTCTCGGAGGGGCCATACTGGTTCACGAGCGCGCAGCCGGGCATCCGGGCGAACCAGCGCCGGATCGGCTCGGTGATGCGGAGCTGCTCGCCCGCGGTGATCACCTCGCCGAGCGAGGCGGGGGCGATCCCCAGCTCCACGGAGGCTTCGGCCAGGTGCTGCAGGGCGACGAAGGGAAGGAAGAGGCGCTCGACCCGCTCCGCTTCCAGGAGGCGCGCCAGTCGCGGCGGGTCGGCGCGGACCTCCTCGGTGGTCAGCACCAGGGTGCCGCCCGCGCACCAGGTGGCGAAGATCTCCTGGAAGGAGACGTCGAAGCTGATGCTGGTGAACTGCAGCGTCACCGCTCCCGCGGGCGCGCGCCCCGAGCGCTCCTGCCAGGCGAGCAGGTTGGCCAGCGGCCGGTGCGGCATCGCCACGCCCTTCGGCCGCCCGGTGCTTCCCGACGTGTAGATGACGTACGCCAGGTTGTCGGGGCCGACCGGCACCCGCAGCCGCTCGCCGCTCTCGCGCCCGATCTCCTCCGCGTCCGCGTCCAGCCGCACCACCGTGGCCTCGCCGGCCGGGAGCCGCTCCGCCAGGCTCGCCTGGGTCAGCAGCACCCGCGCGGCCGAGTCCTCCAGCATGTACGCCAGGCGCTCCCCGGGGTAAGCCGGGTCCAGCGGCACGTAGGCTCCCCCGGCCTTGAGGATTCCCAGCACCGCCGTCATCAGCTCGGGGCCCCGCTCCAGGCACAGCCCCACGCGTGCGTCGGGGCCCACGCCCAGCCCGCGGAGGTGGCGTGCCAGCCGGTTGGCGCGCTCTTCCAGCTCGCGGTAGGTGAGGCTCCCGCCGGCGTGGCGCAGCGCCACCGCGTCCGGCGTGCGCTCCGCCTGCGCCTCGAACAGCACGTGGACGCAGCGCTCCCGCGGGTACGCGGCGTCCGTGGCGTTCCACTCCGCCACCACCTGCCGCCGTTCCGCATCCTCCAGCAGCGCCAGCTTCGAAAGGCGCACGTCCGCATCCGCGGCGACCTCCTCCAGGACACGCTGCAGGTGCCCCAGCATCCGCCGGATCGTGCCGCGGTCGAACAGGTCGGTGTTGTATTCCAGTGACGCGGTGAGGCCTCCCGCCTGGCGTGCCGTGAACAGCGTCAGGTCGAACTTGCTCGTCCCGCCGATCCCCGCATCCAGGCCCCGCAGCTCGAGGTTCCCCGCGGTGCTTCCGGAGCGTTCCGCCTCCTGGAGCACGAACATCACCTGGAAGAGCGGCGAGTAGCTCAGGGACCTCTCCGGCTGGAGCTCGGTGACCAGGCGCTCGAACGGGATCTCCTGGTGCTCGAAGGCGCCCAGCGTCATCTCCCGCACCCGCCGCAGCACCTTGCGGAAGCTCGGGTCTCCCGACAGGTCGGTACGCAGCACGAGCGTGTTGAGGAACAGGCCGATCAGCTCCTCCACCTCCCGCCGCGTCCGTCCGGCGATCGGGCTTCCCACCACCACGTCCTCGCTCCCGCCGTACCTGCCCAGCAGCACCTGGAAAGCGGCCAGCAGCGTCATGAACAGCGTCGCGCCTTCGCTGCGCCCCAGCGCCTCCAGGCGCGGCAGCAGCTCGCCGGAGAGCGTGATCCCCTCGCGTGCCCCGCGGTACGTCTGCACCGCGGGGCGAGGACGGTCCGTGGGCAGCTCCAGCAGCTCCGGTGCTCCGGCCAGGCGCTCCTTCCAGTACGCGAGATGTCGGTCCAGCACCTCGCCCCGCAGCTGCTCGCGCTGCCACACCGCGTAGTCGGCGTACTGCACCGCCGGCTCGGCGAGCGGCGACTCGCCGTCCTGGCGGTATGCCGCGTACAGCATCGACAGCTCCCGGCGGAGCACCTCCATGCTCCACTGATCGACCAGGATGTGGTGCATGCACAGCAGCAGCACGTGATCCTCGGCACCCAGCCGCAGGAGCGCCGCACGGAAGAGCGGCCCCGCCGAGAGGTCGAAGGGCCGCGCCGCCTCCTCCGTGGCGCGCCGCCTGGCCGCCGCCTCGCGATCCGCCTCTCCCAGCGCCGACAGGTCCTCCACCGGCAGGGCGAACCCGCCGAAGGGCGCGATCACCTGCACCGGCGAGCCGTCCACCTCCGAGAAGGTGGTCCGCAACGGCTCGTGACGCCGGACGATCTCACCCAGCGCGCGCTCCAGCGCCGCCTCGTCCAGGGCTCCGCCCAGGCGCCACGCCGCGGGGACGTTGTAGGTGGCGCTCTCCGGCTCCAGCCGGTCGATGAACCAGAGCCGCTCCTGCGCGAAGGAGAGCGGCAGCGTCCCGGTACGCTCGGTCGGCACCACCGGCGGCAGCACCGGCAGCTCCGCGCAGCGGATCTCCTCCACGGCCTTCGCCAGCTCCGCCACCGTGGGCCCTTCGAAGAGCGCCCGCAGCGGCAGTTCCACGCCGAACACCGCGCTCACCCGCGACACCACCCGGGTAGCCAGCAGCGAGTGTCCGCCCAGGTCGAAGAAGCTTTCCTCCACCCCCACGCGCTCCAGCCGCAGCACCTCCGCCCAGATCCCCGCCAGCACTTCCTCCACGGGGGTGCGTGGCGCCACGTACCGGTCCGCGTCGGCCGCGTACTCCGGCGCCGGCAGCGCCTTGCGGTCCAGCTTCCCGTTCGGCGTCAGCGGCAGCGCCTCCAGCACCACGAACGCCGCCGGCACCATGTACTCCGGCAGCCGCTCGCCCAGGTGACTCCGCAGCGCCTGCGGCTCCACGCCGCCGACCACGTACGCCACCAGCCGCCGGTCGCCCGGCACGTCCTCGCGCGCCACGACCACGCAGTCGGTCACGTCGGCGTGGCCCCGCAGCACGGTCTCGATCTCCCCCGGCTCGATGCGGAAGCCGCGGATCTTCACCTGCCCGTCCAGGCGCCCCAGGTACTCCAGCGTCCCGTCCGCCCGCCAGCGTGCCCGGTCGCCCGTGCGGTACAGCCGCGCGCCGCCTTCCACCGAGAACGGATCGGGGACGAACCGCTCCGCGGTCATCGCGGCACGTCCCAGGTAGCCGCGCGCCACCCCCGCCCCGCCGATCAGGAGCTCGCCCGGCACGCCCGCCGGCTGCGGGCTACTGAACCCGTCGCAGACGTACAGGCGCACGTTCCCCAGCGGACGGCCGATCGGGTGTCCCGCCACGATCCCGTCCACCGGCACCGGGTGCGTGGAGGCCAGGATGGTGCCCTCGGTGGGGCCGTAGAGGACGTGCGTCTCCGCCCCGGGGAGCGTCTCCCGCATCTCTACCAGCAGGTCGGCCGCGACCTGGTCGCCGCCCACGAAGGCGCGCCGCAGCCGGGCGAGCCGGGGCGCCTCGCGCTCCGCCTGCACCAGCTGCCGCATCAGCGCGGGGACGGCGTGCACCAGCGTGGCGTCCGCGATCTCCTCCAGCAGCGCGGGCGCGTCCAGCACCCGCTCGCGCTCCACCAGGCGCACCGCGCCCCCCGAGATCAGCGGCAGCAGCGCCTCGAAGAGCCAGATGTCGAAGGCGTACGAAGCCATCGCCGGCATCACGTCGCCCTCGCCGATGCCGAACGCCTCGCGCGTGGCGGCGAGCAGATTGGCCAGCGAGCCGTGCTGCACCAGCACCCCCTTGGGGCGGCCCGTGCTCCCGGAGGTGTAGATGACGTACGCCAGGTGGTTGGGCCGTGCGCCGCGCTCCGGGTTCCCCGCGGACTCCGACGCGATCCGCGCCTCGTCCCCGTCCACGCTCACGACCGCGACGCCGTCGCCGGCGGAGAGCGCCGCACGCAGCGACTCCTGCGTCACCAGCACGGGCACGGCCGCGTCGGCCAGCATGAACGCAAGCCGCTCCGCGGGATAGGCGGGGTCCAGCGGGACATACGCACCGCCGGCCTTCAGCACGGCCAGCACGGAGACGACCATCTCCGGCCCCCGCTCCAGGCAGATCGCGACCCGCGTCTCCGGCCCGACGCCGAGGCCGGCGAGGGAGTGCGCCAGCCGGTTGGCACGCTCGTTCAGTTCGCCGTAGGTGAGCGATTCCTCCGCGAACCGCACGGCCACCGCCCCCGGCGTGCGCGCCGCCTGCGCCTCGAACAGCTCGTGGATGCACCGGTCCGCCGGATACCCGGCCGCCGTCCGGTTCCAGGCATCCACCACCAGGCCGCGCTCTGCCGCCGAGAGCAGGTCCAGCCGCGAGAGCCGCACGTCCGCGTCGGCGGCGACCTGCTCCAGCACCCGCGCCAGGTGGCCGAGCATCCGCTCGACCGTGCCGCGCTCGAAGAGGTCGGTGCTGTAGTTCAGTCCGCCGCGCAGGCCCTGGGGGGTCGCCATGAGCGTCAGGGAGAGATCGAACTTGGCGATCTCCATGGACGTACCGAGGCCGCCGACCTTCAGGCCCGGAAGCGCGCCTCCTCCGCCCCCGGCGTCCTGGAGCGCGAACGACACCTGGAAAAGCGGGGAGTGGCTCAGGGAGCGCTCCGGCTGCAGCTCGGCCACCAGCTTCTCGAAGGGCGCCTCCTGGTGCGCGTACGCGCCCAGCGTCACTTCCCGCACCCGCCGCAGGGTCTCGCGGAAGGAGGGGTCGCCCGAGAGGTCGGTCCGCAGCACCAGCGTGTTGACGAAGAAGCCGATCAGCTCCTCCACCTCGCCGCGCGTGCGCCCGGCGATGGGGCTGCCCACCACCACGTCGTCGCCGCCGGCGTACCTGCCCAGCAGTACCTGGAAGGCGCCCAGCAGCGTCATGTACAGCGTCGCGCCCTCGCTCCGCCCCAGCGCCTGCAACCGCTCCAGCAGCTCCGGGGAGAGCTCCACCGGGACCGTCGCGCCCCGGAACGTCTGCACCGCCGGGCGGGGATGGTCGGTGGGCAGCTCCAGCAGCTCCGGCGCGCCCGCCAGCCGCTCCCGCCAGTAGGAGAGCTGCCGATCCAGGGCCTCGCCCTCCAGCTGCTCGCGCTGCCACACCGCGTAGTCGGCGTACTGCACCGCCAAGTCCGGCAGCGGCGACTCACGCCCCTCGCGGTACGCCGCGTACAGCGCCGGCAGTTCCCGGAAGAGCACCCCCATGCTCCACCCGTCGCTGACGATGTGGTGCATCGAGAGCAGCAGCACGTGGTCTTCCTTGCCCAGCCGCAGCAGCGCCGCACGGAAGAGCGGTCCCGCGGCGAGGTCGAAGGGCCACGTCGCCTCCTCCCCGGCGCGCCGCCTGACCGCCGCCTCGCGATCCGCCTCGCCCAGCCCCGACAGGTCCTCCACCGGCAGGGCGAAGCCGTCGAAGGGCGCGATCACCTGCACCGGCGAGCCGTCCACCTCGGCGAAGGTGGTCCGCAGCGACTCGTGACGGCGGACGATCTCGCCCAGGCTCCGCTCCAGCGCCGCCTCGTCCAGCGCACCCCCCAGGCGCCATGCCCCGGGGAGGTTGTAGGCGGTGCTCCCCGGCTCCAACTGGTCGATGAACCAGAGCCGCTCCTGCGCGAACGACAGCGGCAGCGGCGAGCCGTCGCGCGGCACCGGCACCAGCGGCGGGGCTCCAGCGCCGCCGGGCATCTCCGCCACGAGCGCCTCCACGCGGCGCGCCAGCTCGGCCAGCGTCGGCGCCTCGAACACCGCCCGCAGCGGCAGCTCGGTCTGGAACGCCTCCCGCACCCGAGAGACGAGCTGTGTGGCGAGCAGGGAGTGGCCGCCCAGGTCGAAGAAGTGGTCCTCCGCCCCCACCCGCTCCACCCCCAGCACCTCTGCCCAGATCCCCGCCATCCGCTCCTCGGCCGGCGTGCGCGGCGCCACGTACGCCTCCCCGCGCGAGCCGGGCGTGTCGGGCGCGGGGAGCGCAGCGCGGTCGACCTTGCCGTTGGCGGTGACGGGGAATGCCTCCAGCACCACGAAGGCGCCCGGCACCATGTACTCCGGCAGCCGCGCGCGCGCGGCCTCGCGGATCGCGGGTACGAGCGCGCGCATGCGGCGGCCCCACTGCGGGTCGTTCGCATAGCTCTCCCACGGCCGCTCTGCATCCACCGCCACGGGGAAGCGCGCGACATCGGCGGCCGGATGGAAGAGCACGTCCAGCGTGCCGGACTCGCCGGGGCGCACCTCGATGCCCCGCGCCAGCTCGCCGGCCAGCGCGAACAGCGCCTCGGGGGCGATCCCGCCCGCCTCCCCGGCCGCGAGCGCGCGCACGGCCGCCGCGTCGGCCGCTTCACCGCCGGCCGATACCAGCTCGTACGCGCGGACGTGCTCGCGGACCCGCGCATCCGGAACGCCACGGACGAGCAGCGCCGACGCGCTCCCCTCCGCCAGCGCCCGCAGGCCGGCCGCGTCCTCCCCGCTCCACTCCCGGACCACGGGTACCGTGGCGGCGGCGGCCACGTCCAGGTGCAGCACGACGTCGTAGCGGAAGCGTGAGACCTCGTTGTCGTACTCACCCCGCTTCACCTGCACTTCCACCCGCCCCAGCCGCGGCAGCCGCGTCCGGAGCGCCTCGAAGAGCGCCGGATCGAGCAGCAGCTCCTGCTCCTCCACGATCCCGCGCCGCACCCGGTCCAGCAGGCGCCCGGCGGGGAGGTCGTCGGGTGCGCGTGCAAGCTCCACCGAGGCGTGGAAGGCACCCGCCAGCGGCAGGCTGCGTACGTCCCCCACGAAGATCCGCCCGCCCGGCCGCAGCGCCGCCGCAGCGCCTTCGAGGACGCGCAGCAGGTAGTCCAGGTCCGGGAAGTACTGGGCGACGGAGTTGAGGACGACGGTGTCGAACTCCGCTCCGGCGAACTCCGCCAGCTCGTCCGCCTCACCCTCCGAAAGCGTTACCTGCGGCGGCACCGCGGCATGCCGGCGCACGTGCTCCAGCGCCACGCCCGAGAAGTCGGTCCCGTGGTAGGCCCGCGTGTGCGGCGCCACGCGGAACAGCAGCAGCCCCGTCCCGCACCCGATCTCCAGCACCCGCTCCGGACGCAGCGCCAGGATCCGCTCCGCCGTGTGCTCCACCCACGCGCGCATCTCCTCGCGCGGGATCGGCTCGCCCGTGTAGCTGCTGTTCCACCCCTTCAGCTGCAGGGTCGGATCTTCTTCCCCCTCGTCCTGCGCGTAGGTGTCGTCGAACAGCGTTTCCCACTCGGACACCTGCTCCCTGCCGCCGCCGGCGGTCTCGACACCCTCCGCGTCCGGGACGACATAGGCGACCAGGCGCCTGTCTCCGGGAGCGTCCTCCCTCGCCAGCACGACGGCCTCACGGACGCCGGGCTGACCGCGCAGCACGGCCTCCACCTCGCCGGGCTCGATGCGGAAGCCGCGCACCTTGACCTGCTCGTCGGCGCGCCCCAGGAACTCCAGCACCCCGTCCGCGCGCCAGCGGGCACGGTCGCCGGTGCGGTAGGCCCGCTCCGTCCCGGTGCCGACGAACTTCTCGGCGTTCAGCTCCGGCCGGCCCAGGTAGCCCCGCGCGACCCCTCCGCCCGAGATCCACACCTCGCCGGGCACCCCGACCGGCGCCAGCTCGCCGCGCGGGCCGCGCACGGCCAGGCGCACTCCCGGCAGCGGGCGCCCGAGCGGATGCCCGGCGAGCGCACCCTCCGCGGGCACGGCATACGTCGCGCAGATGATGGCCGCCTCGGTGGGACCGTACAGCACCAAAGTCCTGACGTCGGGGAAGACCTCGCGCATGTCCTCCAGCAGGTCGGGCGGCACCGTGTCCCCGCCCACCAGCAGGAGCCGCAGCGAGGGAAGCGTCCGCCCGCCGCGCACCACCTCCACGACCTGCCGCATCAGCGCGGGGACGGCGTGCAGCACGCTCACGTCTCCCGCGGCCTCCACCAGCGTCTCCGGGTCCCGCGCGACCTCGTGCGGAATGATCCGCACCGCGCCCCCGGCCAGCAGCGGCGTGACCAGCTCCAGCAGCGAGATGTCGAACGCGGTCGAAGCGAGCGCCGCCACCACGTCCCCTGCCCCGAAGCCGAGCGTTTCGAGGCTGGCACGCAGGGTGTGGGTGAGCTGCGCGTGCTCGACCATCACCGCCTTGGGCGTGCCCGTGGAGCCCGAGGTGTAGATCAGGTAGGCGAGATCGCCGGGACCACCACCGCCGCGGGGCTCCAGCTCTCCGCCGGGCAGTTCGCCCTGCGCGGAGGGGTCGAGCAGGAGGACTTCCGCCTCGCTCTCCGGCAGCAGCCCGGCCAGCGCCGGCTCGGTGACCACCAGCTCCGCGCCCGAGTCACCGAGCAGGAAGGACAGCCGCTCCGCCGGATGGGAGGGATCGAGCGGCAGGTAGACGCCGCCCATCTTCCAGACCGCCAGCAGCGCAACGACGGCCCCCGGACCGCGCTCCAGGCAGACGGCGATCGTAGCCCCCGGCACAGCCCGGCTGCGCAGGCGCCGCGCGAGCCGCTCCGCCCGCTTGTCCAACTCGGCGTAGGTGAGCGCCTCCCCCGCGAACAGGACGGCGGGCGCGTTGGGTGTCCGGGCCGCCTGCTCCGCGAAGAGCAGATGCACCGGGGCGTCACCCGTGCCGTCGCGCGCGGGACCACTCCCGTACGCGAGCAGCGTCCGCGCCTCCTCGTCCGGAAGGATGGCCAGGCGCGACAGGCGCTCCTCCGGCGAGGCGCAGGCGGCGACGAGCGCGGCCCCGTACTGCGCCGCGAAGCGCTCCATGGTGGCGGCGTCGAACAGGTCGGTCCGGAAGCGCAGGCTCCCGAAGAGCTCCTCGCCCACCTCGAGAAGATCCAGCTCCAGGTCGAAGCGCACCGCCTGGACCTCGCCCCCGAACAGCTCCAGCCGAACCCCGGCCATGGCGGCCCCCCCGCCGGCGTCCACGTTCTGGAGCTGGAACATCACCTGGAAGAGCGGCGTGTGCGACAGGCCCCGCTCCGGGGCGACCTCTTCCACCAGCCGCTCGAACGGCAGCTCCTGGTGGGCGTATGCCCCCAGCGCCGTCTCCCGCACGCGGCCCACGA
>DASUYB010000142.1 GCA_036377595.1 Longimicrobium sp.
GTAGGTCAGGTCGGGGTGAACGGCCGCCGCGACGTTCGAAGTCAGCGTCCAGGGGGTGGTCGTCCAGACGAGCAGCGCCTCGTCGGCCCGGTCGAGGAGCGGGAACCGCACGAAGATGCTCGTGTGGGTAAGGTCCTGGTAGCCCTCGGTGACGATCTCGTGCTGGGAGATACCGGTGCCGCAGCGCGGGCACCAGGGCATTGCATCCTTGCCCTTGTAGAGCCAGCCCTTCTCCCAGACCTTCTTGAGGAAGGCCCAGATCGTGTAGTTGTTCTCGTCCGACATGGTGTGGTACGAGTCGTCCCACCGCATCCACTGGCCGAGCCGGATCGACTGCTGGGTCTGGACGGCCGCGAAGCGCCGCACCCGCTCCTTGCACATCTCGACGAAGCGGTCGACGCCGAGCGCCTCGATGTCGCGCTTCGAGCCGAGCGCGAGCTCCTTCTCGACCTCGACCTCGATCCAGAGGCCCTGGCAGTCGAAGCCGTTCTGGTAGCGAAGCTTGCGGCCGCGCATCGTCCAGAAGCGGTTGTAGAGGTCCTTGTAAGAACGCCCCCAGGCGTGGTGCACGCCCATGGGGTTGTTGGCGGTGATCGGCCCGTCGAGGAAGCGGAACACCGGCCCCTGGCGGTTCTTCTCGCGCAGCTGGTCGAAGCACCCGCGCTCCTTCCAGAACGCCAGCACCTCGTGCTCCAGCTTCACCAGGTCGGGCGCGGTCTCCAGCTCGCCACCCAGCTTCGTGTCGTCTGCCATTCTTCCGATTCTGCTCGTCCGCGCCGCGCGGGTGATGCGCGGAGCGGCTGGAAATTCCGGTGTGTTCGCGCGCCCGCACGCGTGGGCGGGGCTGCACGCACGATGCCCGCGGACGCTGCAGGGCGCGGCCCCGGCGCACGCGGATGCGTGAGCCGTCGCCGCGCCACGCCGCCCGGCGGGCACCGCAAGCTTGTTGGTCCGCTGATTTTAGCCCTTTCGCCCCGCCGCCGCCAGCGAGGACCTCCGGGGACAGGGGACAGCAAGATGGAGATCGCGAATGCATCCGGCGCCAGTGCGGGTCACCGGCGCCGGGATGCGCAGCCTGCGTTGTGGGATTCTCGTCGAACCGGGATGAAGTTATCCGCCGCCGGAGCTGACCTTGAAGTCGGCGTCCAGGCCGGTGGAGTTCGTCACCTCCATCCCCGCGCGAACCTTCGTCGTCGTGCTCATCTCGTTATCTCCGTGGTGAGTCGTCAGCCGCCGCTGCTGGAGACCTTGTAGTCGACGTCGTGGCCCGTCGAGTTCGACACGTCCATGCCTGCGTGGATCTTCGTGCTCGTGGTCATCAGCGCCTCGATCCTGGTTCGGGATGCGTCAGCGGGTGCCGCCGGAGCCCGTGACCTTGTAGTCGATGTCGCTGCCGGTCGAGTTCGACACGTCCATCCCGGCGCGCACCGCGGTGTTCGTGTGCATCTGCGAGTCTCCTCGTGGTGGAGATGCCGTCGTGAAGTCTCACCCCGCCCCGCCGCCCGAGGCGACGCGGTACTCGGTGTTCTGGCCCGTCGTGTTCGACACCTCCATCCCGGCGCGAACGCTCGTCCTGGTGGTCATGCTCGCCTCCCGTGGTCGATCGTGCTGTCGTCCCGCGCGGCCGCCCCCCTACTTCGGCGGGATGCCGGAGCCGGTCCGGACCTCCGTGTCCGTGCTGGTGTTGTTCGATACGTCCATCCCTGCCCGGAACTGCGTTCTCGTTCGCATCTCGGCCTCCGTATCTGTCGTCCGCCTCAGCGGGTTCCGCCGGCGCTGGTGACCTTGTAGTCGGTGCTGCTGCCCGTGCCGTTCGACACGTCCATCCCGGCGCGGATCGCGGTGCTCGTCTGCATCTTTCCTCCCGGTTCAGAGGATTGCGCCGGCGCCGGGTGGGCGGCGCCGGCCAGATGGGTGGATCTTCACGGCGGCGGGCCCGAAGCCACGCGGTAGTCGGTGTTCTGGCCCGTGCTGTTCGAGACGTCCATCCCGGCGCGGATGCTCGTCCTGGTGCTCATGCTCGCCTCCCGTGGTCGATCGTCAGCGGGTGCCGCCGGATCCGATGACCTTGTAGTCGGTGTCGGTTCCGGTCCCGTTCGACACGTCCATCCCGGCGCGGATCGTGGTATGGGTGTGCATCTTCTCTCCTCGGATTCACAGGATTGGGGTCATGGCGGCGGGCCCGTGGCCAGCCGGTAGTCGGTGTTCTCGCCCGTGCTGTTGGACACGTCCATCCCCGCGCGGACCTCGGTGATGGTGCTCATTGCCGCTCCTCGGCTGGGGTGCGCGGCGGCCGCCAGCCAGACGCTGGTGTCCGACGGCGGCCGACGTAGCGACGCTATGGAGTGCCGCCGCCGTTCGCGCCGACGCGGTAGTCGGTGCTCTGCTCGGTGCTGTTCGACACCTCCATCCCGGCGCGGACTTCCGTCGATGTGCTCATCTCCACCTCCATTCGATGAGGGGTGATCCCGCCGACGCGGCAGTTCAATTGCCGCCAGCACCGACCACGCGGTAGCCGGTGGCCTGGCCGGTGCTGTTCGAGACGTCCATCCCGGCGCGTGCGCTCGTTTGCGTCTGCATCGTCTCTCCCTGGGGTTCAGGTGCTCTGCCCGCCGCCGACCACACGGTAGCCGGTGTTCTCGCCGGTGCTGTTCGACACATCCATCCCGGCGCGGGTGTTCGTCTTCGTGATCATCATCGCTCCTCTCGTGGGGATTGATTCACGGCGCGGTGCCGCCACCGCCGACAACGCGATAGCCGGTGTTCTGGTCGGAGCTGTTCGACACGTCCATCCCTGCGCGTACGCTCGTCGTGATGCTCATCTCCGCTCCTTGCGGTGGGTGGGGATCATCGGGGCCCGCATGGGATACGACACCTCGTCCGGACGCCCTCGTTCCGGCAATGGGATGCGGTGACGACGACCGCATGCGAGTGGTGTCCGCCGTGTGACGAACGGCAGGCGTCCGGTGGAACCGCCTTGGGAAAATTGGAGATTCGCGGGAGATGCTTGACTCCGCGCGAGGACACCGGCAGCGTGGAGCGCCCTCGATCACCCGCCCACCGCCCGCCGATCTCCGCCCATGGCCGACCTGTCCATCGCCGAGCAGGTGCTCGACACCTGGCGCATCCAGAACCGCATCAACCTCTATCTGCTCGAGGCCATCGCCGACGACGCGCTGGCGGACGTGGGCGCTACGAAGGGGCGCAGCGTCCGCAAGACGTTCGCGCACCTGCACAACGTACGGCTGATGTGGCTCAAGGCCGCCGCGCCGGACCTGCTGGACGGCCTGGACGCACCTGACCCCGAGGAGGAAGACTGGTCGGACCGCGCGGTGTTGCGCCGCGCACTGGAGGCATCGTCCGGGGCGATCGAGACGCTGCTTGCGCGGGGATTGGAGACAGGGAAGATCAAGGGTTTCAAGCCGCACCCGATGGCGTTCCTCGGCTACCTGATCGCCCACGAGGCACATCATCGTGGCCAGATCATGCTCGCGCTGAAGGCGAACGGGCACCTGCCCGACAGGAAGGTGCAGTACGGGCTGTGGGAGTGGGGCTCGCGCTGAAGTTGTTGCTGTTACCTCTCCCAGTCTGTTTTGGGAGAGGTCGAAAAATGGAGAAGTCGAGACGGCAGTTTTGTCTCGACTTCTCCATTTTTCGGGTGAGGGCCCCACCGGCCCGCGTCGGCACGGATGCCTGCGGCGCCATCCCCTTGCTATGAGCCAAGTTCACCGTCACGTTCCACCGTTCCACCGGATTTCCAGCCCTGACAGACATAGACGAGGCATCGGATGAACGGGATCGGGCGCAGGGTGGCCATCGTGGAAGGGTGCCGGACGCCCTTCGCCAAGAGCGGCACCGACTTCAAGGACATGACGTCCACCGAGCTGGGCAAGCTCGCAGTGCGCGAGCTGATCGCCCGCGCCGAGCTGGACGTCGACGAGATCGACCACGTGGTGTTCGGCACCGTGGTGCAGTCGGTGAAGGAGCCCAACATCGCCCGGGAGGTCACGCTGGGCGCGGGGATCCCGCCGTCGGTGCCCGCCTTCACCGTGGGGCGGGCGTGCGCATCGGCCAACCAGGCCATCACCAGCGGCGCCGAGCAGATCGCGCTGGGGCTGGCCGACGTGGTGATCGCCGGCGGCGCCGAGAGCCTGACCGACATCCCCATCCTGTTCAGCCCGGAGATGCGGAACGCGCTGGTCCGCGCGTCGAAGGCGCGCTCCCTGGGCGAGCGGGTGAAGGCGTTCGCCACCATCCGCCCGAAGAATCTGATCCCCGTCACCCCCGCCATCGCCGAGCCCACGACCGGGCTGACGATGGGCGAATCGGCGGAGAAGATGGCGCAGGAGAACGGGATCACCCGCGAGGAGCAGGACCGGTGGGCGCTGCGCTCGCACCAGCTCGCCGCCGCGGCCACGGCCGACGGGCGGCTGACGGCGGAGATCGCCCCGGCGTACATCCCGCCGAAGTACGACCGCGTGGTCACCAGCGACAACGGCATCCGCGCCGACACCTCGCTGGAAAAGCTGTCGACGCTGAAGCCCGTCTTCGACCGCAGGTACGGCACGGTGACGGCCGGCAACGCCAGCCCGCTGACCGACGGCGGCAGCGCGGTGCTGCTGATGAGCGAGGAGAAGGCGAAGGCGCTGGGCTACACGCCGCTGGGCTACATCCGCGGCTACGCCTACGCCTCGCTCTCGCCGTCCGACCAGCTGCTGCAGGGCCCGGTGTACGCCATGCCGACGGCGCTGGAGCGCGCGGGAATCTCGATGAAGGACGTGGACCTGATGGAGGTGCACGAGGCGTTCGCGGCGCAAGTGCTCTCCAACTTCCAGTGGCTCACCTCGGACAGGATCGCGAAGGAGCGGCTGGGGCTGGACAGGGCGATCGGGCTGCCGGACGAGGACCGCATCAACGTGATGGGCGGCTCCATCGCCATCGGCCACCCCTTCGGCGCCACGGGCGGGCGCATCACCGTGACGCTGCTGAACGAGCTGAAGCGCCGCGGCGGCCAGATCGGCCTCATCTCCGTCTGCGCCGCCGGTGCGATGGGCTTCGTGATGGTCGTCGAGCGGGAGTAGGACAAGGGACAGGGGACAGGGACGGATGGCGAGTTGACGTCATCCTGAGGCCGGCCAGACTGTAATAGCGTCTGAGCAAGCGCTTGCAGGCCGAAGGATCTATCGCTGGCTCCGCACGCGATCCGGCGAGACGTACCAGTCTTTCCCGGATGTACGACGAAGCAGGGCTCCCGCACATCGCTGCGGGAGCCCTGCTTTCGTTCGCGTGTAGCGCCTCACCGCACGAGCACGTAGAACCGCTGCTCCGTCGCGGGCGGGCCGCCCGGGCGCGCGTACTCCAGCGCGATCTCCGCCATCCCGGGCGCGACGGCGGCGAAGGCCCATCGCTCCACGCCGCCGACGCCCACCATCCGCTGCGGGTTCGGATCGGGCACGTACAGCTTGCCGACGAACGTGATGACGCGCGCGTCCGGCGAGTCCGCCAGCCGCCACTGGTACCCCGTCGTCGCGTTGGAGCGCAGGGTGACGAAGAAGGTGTCGCCCGGCGCGGCGAGGATGCGCTTGCTCGTGTCGGACGCCGCAGCTGGCGGCCGCGCGGCGTCGCGCGAGGACGGCTGCGTGTCGGCCGAGGCGGGCGGCTGCGGCGCCGGGCGCTGCGCGCACGCGAGCAGGGCGACGGCGAGGGCGGTCGAGAGCAGGCGCGCGTTCATCGTCCTCCGTCCAGCGGGGTGGAGACGGCCGGGAGACGCACGGATACGCGGCCTCGCCGCGGATCGCAACGCCTCGCCGGGAACGCGGCCGCGGCTACCGGAGGCGCCGGCGCCCGGCGGCTCCGCGGCGGGCGCGTCACTGCAGGCGCGCGATGGCCACCCGCAGCGTGGAGGGAAGCGGAAGTCCCCCCGCTCCCTCCAGCCGGAGCAGCTGCGGCTGCGTTTGCGTGCCCGAGAGCTCGAAGTACTTCACCCCGCCGCCGGCGATCGACGCCACGCTCACCGCGCCGTAGAACCCGAACGGCAGCGCCTGCGGCTGCAGCGGATAGGCGGCGGGGAAGGTGCCGGCGAAGTCCGCGTGCATCCCCGCGAAGATGCTGCCGAAGTTCCAGGTGGACACCTGGATGTCGGGGGTGGCGCCCACCAGGCCGGGATAGTCGTCGGCGTACAACGCCAGCGCCCACCCGCCCAGCAGCTGCTGGATGGAGACGCCCGCCCGCGCCGCCAGGTTCGCCGCGCCCGTGCTCGGCGACGAGGTCAGCGCCGTCAGGAACGCCGCCTCCGACGCCCCGTAGCGGTCGATGGCGTAGCGCACCAGCGACCACGAGGTGGCGTAGAACGACGATCCGCCCGCCGACGTCGGCCCGAAGGGCGAGTAGCCGGTCGGGGCGGCCATGAAGGTGTAGAGGGAGTGGAAGTGCCGCGCCATGTTCAGCGACGGGCGGCTGGGGTCGGCGGCCAGGCACGCGGCGTCCGTCTGGCGGTAGTCGCAGTACACGCTTCCCGGCGCGGCGGCGCTCCCGTAGCCGGTGTTGGCCTTCCACCCCACGTTGTACACCGCGCTCCGCGCCCACAGCTCCTCGGCGTGGCGGGCGGTCCCCTCCTCCAGCCACGATTCCTCGAACGGCGCCCCCGACGCGGCGCGAGCCGCGTGCGACACCACGTGCTTGGTCTCGTGGATGAACGTCGCGCGGATGCTCCAGTACCAGGAATCGGGGGTGAAGGCGCCGTAGCCGGTGCCGGTGGAGGTGGGCTGGTAGGCGTAGAAGTACTCGCCGAAGTTGCTGGCCAGGTTCCCCGCCGCGTTCGGGTACTGGTCGCAGCTCACCACGAACGCCGCCACGCCCCCGAAGCTGTTGACCAGCGGGGTGAAGAGGGCGATCAGCACGCCGTTGTTGTCGGTCGACGCGTCGCGCAGCAGCGGATCGCCGAAGTTCGTGCGCACCACCGGCTCCATGTCGGCGTTGAACTGGCTGCCGATGGCGCCGTAGTACGCCTGCATGGCCGGGTTGGCCGACGCCTTCAGCGCCGCCGGCGTGGCGTCGTCCTCGTAGATGGCCACCTTGCCGCCGTAGTACACGCGCGTGGCGTTCACGGTGATGTAGTCGTTGCACGTCCCGGCGCCGTTCAGGTTCAGCACCCGGATCGTCCGCGTGGCCGGCGGCACGTCGGGGGCCGCCACCGCTTCGCGCCGCGGCCGCATCCGCGGGTCGCCGGCGAAGCGCGCGCGCAGGCGCTCGTTCTCGCGCCGGTTCATCTCCAGGATGCGCAGGTGCGCGTCCTCCGGCTCCTGCAACGGCGCGGCGGCGGGCGGCGCCCCCGGCGCGCGTACCAGGCCGGGGCGCGAGACCGCGCGCGCGGCCGTCACGGGAACGGTGCCGTCGCCGGAGATCTGGAATCCGGTGGCGGAGAGCGGCGACGTGCTGGTGTTGTACACGGCCACCACGTAGCGGCTGGCCACGCCGGTGGCGGGCAGCTCGTTGCACGCCACCTGCGCGGCGTCGGTGACCACCGCGGCCTGGCCGACCCCCAGCGCGCGCACGTTCCCCTGCAGCGGGTGGGCGAAGGCGGCGCCCGTCATCCCGCCCTGCGTCACCTGCACCGGCGCCGCGCCGCTGGCGGCGCACGGCACCGTCACGTTCAGCGTGCTGGCGGTGCCGCCGGTGACCGTGGCCGCCACTCCGCCGATGGTCACCGTGTTGGCGGCGGGAAAGGCGTTGAAGTTGATCCCCGTGAGCGTGGCGGCGGCGCCCGGCGCCAGCGTGGCGGGCGACACGCCGGTGACCTGCGGCGCCGCGGTGGCCAGGCGCCCGGGGGCGTCTCCGTGGCCACGTACAGGGTGAAGGAGAACGTCGCCACCGTCGGCGGCATCCCCAGCTGCCACGTGCGGGCGATGGTCACCTCGGCGGTGGACAGGATGCCGTCGCCACCCAGCTCCGCCTGGTCCACCCCGCCCACCCGGCCGCCGTACTGGAAGTAGGGCTGGTTCGAGGCGGTGAAGGTGCCCAGCCCCGTGGCGTTCAGGAGGGCGATGCTCCCGCTCCCCCCGGTGACCACCGGCTCCGCGGCGAAGAACACCCGCACGCCGCCGTCGTGGCGCGTGGTGCCGTCGGCCGTGGCGAAGGCCAGCGTGGCCAGGTTCTGCAGGGCCACGTTGAACGAGAACACCTGCGTCCCCGCGTCGTACGCCACGCCCGACGAGGTCAGCCGCACGTACGTGCCCTGGCCGCCCAGCAGGTGCAGGCTGGCGCGCGGACCCGCCGCGTCCGCCGGCGCGAACGGCTCGCAGGCCACGGAGCGCTGCGCCACCTGCGCGGTGCACCGCAGCGCCGCCACCGTGCCGCGGGGGAGCGGCGGCTCGTCGGTGGGGCGCCCCTCGGGGCCGGTGGCGCGGTCGCTGCACGCCGCCAGCAGGAGGAGCGCGGCGGCCAGCGCGCGCGCCGCCATGGCGCGGATGCAAGGACGGACGGGTACGTTCATGCGGTTCCCGGCGAGTTTGCGGGGGGACGAGCCGTTGTTCCGGCAGGGAGACTACGGGGCGGGACGGACTGCGGAGAGGCGCCGGTTGGGCGGGAGGGCGCGCCAACCATAATGGCACGTTAGTGTCGAGACCTTGATCTCGCAAGCAGCTGGCGGCCGCCTTCCGGCGGGGCTGGACAAAGTGTGGCGAGCGGCCGGGCGAGTCTCCGGGAACCCGGGACGAACGGGGATGGGAGGGGGATGATGGCACGTGAGCGGTGGGAGTACCGCGGGCGCTGGGCGCTGGTCACCGGCGCATCCGCCGGCATCGGCGAGGCGTTCGCGCGCGGGCTGGCCCGGCGCGGGATGCACCTGGCGCTCGCCGCCCGCCGCGAGGACCGCCTCCGCGCGCTGGCCGACGAGCTGGCCTCGGCGCACCGCGTCCGCACCCTCGTCGTCCCCGCCGACCTGGGCGAGCCGGGCGCGGCGGACGCGCTCTGGCGCCAGGCGGCCGACGGGCGCGACATCCACCTCCTCGTCAACAACGCGGGCTTCGGGCTGAAGGGCCCGTTCCACGAGCTCCCGCTGGACCGCCAGGCGGAGATGGTGCGCGTGAACTGCATCGCCCCGCTGGAGCTGGCGCACCACGCGCTGGCCCACATGCGCGGGCGCGGCGGCGGCATCGTCAACGTCGCCTCCATCGCCGGCTACCAGCCGATCCCGCTGATGGCCACGTACGCGGCCACCAAGGCGTTCCTCATCACCCTCTCCGAGGCCCTCGCCGCCGAGTCGGGCGACGCCGGCGTGCGCGTCGTCACCGTGAACCCCGGCCCGGTGAAGACGGAGTTCCAGGCCGTCGCCGGCACGCAGGTCCGTGACCGCGCGCCGGGGCTGCGCACGCCCGGGCAGGTGGTCGAGGCCGCGCTCCGCGCGCTCGAAGCGGGGCGGATGACGGTCACGCCGGGCCTCGTCAACCGCATGGCCGCCGCGGCCGTCCGCATCGCCCCGCGCGGCATCGTCGTCCGCGCCGCGAAGGCGGTGATGCGCAAGCTGCGATGAGCGTGGCGCGGTCCGTGGCCGCCGATTAGACTCCACGCGCCCGCGGTTCTTCATCTCCATCTCACTCGCATCTCGAGGCGCCTATGATCGTCCGTGGCTTCTCCCCGGCCGCGCGGCGGAGGTCCCGCCGCGCGAGAGACCCATCGACCGAAACGAGAAGACACCGAAATGACCACGGTGCTGAAGACGCCACGACTGGAGATGGTGGGATGCGGCGCGGACACGCTCCGCGCCGAGGGTGAGGACCGCGCGCGCTTCGCGGAGCTGCTGCGGGCGCGCGTGCCGGACGGCTGGCCGCCGGAGCTGTACGATGACGACGCGCGCCTGTGGACGCTGAACGCCGTCGAGAGCCGGCCGGAGCACGAGGGGTGGTGGATGTACTACCTCGTGCTGGATGGAGATGTGAGTGACCGCGAATTGATCGGCCTCGCGGGCTACAAGGGCCCGCCGGCGGAGGACGGCACGGTGGAGGTGGGCTACGGCGTGCTGGACGAGCACCGGCGCCGCGGCTACGCCACCGAGGCCACGTGGGCGCTGATCGAGCGCGCCTTCGCCGACCCACGCGTCACCCGCGTGACCGCCGAGACGTATCCGCACCTGGAGCCGTCCATCGGCGTGCTGCGCAACCTCGGCTTCGCGTTCGACGGCCCCGGCTCGGAGGAAGGCGTCATCCGCTTCCACCTGCCGCGGGAGCAGTGGAGATAGAAGATCGTCCGCGGAGAACGGGGGGCGATCTGCTCCCCGTTTCTCCGCGCCTCTCCGTCAGATTTCCTCGCTCATACCGTGATTGTGCATTCGGATCGGATGTCATTCCGAGCGGCGCCGCTGCTCCGAATCTTCAATCGCGCCGATGCCAGGCGGCGCCCGAGGAATCTGTGGCATGCGTCCGAGCATCAGGCGGCCTGTGGCTCGGGAGCCGGCCACAGATTCCTCAGGCGCCACGGCTTTGGCATGAAAGAAAGGGCGGCGCAGCGCCTTCGGAATGACATTCCTTCCTCCAATGCACAGTTGATCCGGAGATTGGGTATCGGATGACGATCCGCCTGCGAAGCTTTGCCCCGGCCGCGCTGGTCGTGCTCGCGGGATGCGTGATCAGCGATCCGATCCCCGTCCGCGCCTACGAGGCGGAAGTGGCGAACGCCGAGCTGGCGTTCGCGGACGCCGCGGCGCGCGAGGGGATTCGCGACGCGTTCGTGCGCTTCTCCGGCGACAGCTCCGTCGCGTTCCGGCCCGAGCCGGAGAACGCGAAGGCGGCGTGGCGGAGCCGTCCCCCCGTGCCCGGCCGGCTGCGCTGGTACCCGGCGTACGTGCGCGCGGCCGGCTCCGGCGACCTCGGCCTCACCACCGGGCCGTACGAGTCGCGCGACAGCACGGGCGCGCTGCGGGGGACGGGGACCTACTTCACCGTCTGGCGCCGCGACGCCGAGGGGTGGCGCTTCATGGTGGACCAGGGGATCCGCCACGCCGCCCCGGCCGAGCCGCCCGCCCGCTGGGACGTCTCCATGGCCCGCTTCGACAGGATCGGGCGCCGCTATCCCACCGGGCCGGTGGCGCGAGATCTGCTCGCCGCGGACCGCCGCTTCGCCGCGCGCGCGGAGGAGGCGGGGTTCGCGGCGGCGCTGCGGCGCTTCGGCCACCCGGAGATGCGGCTGCTGCGCGACGGCGCCTTCCCGCACGTGGGGCTGGACTCCGCCGTGGCCGCCGCGTCGGCGGACGGCGCGCGGCGGTACTCGGCCACGCCGGCGCGCGCCTACGCCGCCGCCGCGGGCGACTTCGGGTGGACGTGGGGCGAGTACCGCCTGCTCAACGCCGGCGCCGGCCGCCGCGAGACCGGGCACTACGTCCACGTCTGGGTGCGCGAAGGACACGGCCCCTGGCGGCTGCTGGTCGACGTCACCGCGCCCCGCCCGCCCGAGCGCGACGAGTAGCGGGGCGGAACCCATCTCCCTCCCGCGAAGTAGTTATCTGCAACCTGTGCAAGGAGATGGAGATGGGGATGAAGAAGGGGATCGCCCTGCTCGCGGGGCTCGTGCTGGCGGCCGGATGCACGCCAGCCGCGACGACCCCCGCGCCGGCGGGCTCAGCCACGACATCGATGCTGGAGAACACCGACTGGAGGCTGGTGGAGGTGGGCGGCCGGCCGGCGCTCGGCGCCACGAACGCGCCCACCCTGCGGCTGGACCCGGCGGAGCACCGCGCGGGAGGCAACACCGGTTGCAACCACTTCGGCGGCGGCTACGAGCTGAGCGGCCCGTCGCTGCGCTTCCGCGAGCTCGTCTCCACCCGGCGCGCCTGCACCGACCCGGCGATGAACGAGCAGGAGGCGGCGTACGTCCGCGCGCTCGATGAGACGCGTTCCTGGCGCATCGACGGCAGCTCGCTCGTCCTCTCCGGCGCGTCCGGTGTGGTCGCGCGCTTCACCACCCCGTAACACGGGCGTCGGCGTGATCCCGCACCTCTCGCTCACGCCGATGCGATGGATTCCTCCGGGGCCGCTCGACGGCTCGGCGGCCCTCGGAATGACATGTTTGCGGGGGCGCCATCCGATGACCGCGCCGTGATGAAGTCCGCGAAGGCGGACTGCGTGTGGTTGTAGCCGCGAGTTCAATCGCATACTACTCCCCGATGGCGGCGCATCACCCATCTACCGACACAATCCCCATCCCTCTCGCGTAGTGCCGTCCCGAGGCACGAGCCGAGATCCATCCCCATCCACCCCGATTCCCATCGCCCCACCCTTGCGGACCCGAATCCTGCTGATCGCCGCCGCGCTGCTGCTGGGCGGCTGCCGCGACAACGTGCGCATCCCCGCCCCGGCCACGGGCGCGGCCGCGCGGCCCGTCCCCGAGCCGGAGCCGTCGACCGTCAACCTCCCCGTCACCGTGGACCTCTCTTCCATCGCCGAGCAGGTGGAGGACAAGGTGCCGCGCGGGCAGAACCGCGAGGGCGAGTGGCAGCCGCTGGGGAAGTTCGCCGTGGTCGGCACCGTGTACGTGAAGGAGATGTGGGAGCGCGACCCGCTGAAGCTGCGCATCATCGGCGACCGGCTGGACGTGTCGGCGCACGTGCGCTACCGCGCGCGCATCGCCGCGCATCCGTGCGCGCCGGTGGTGGGATGCCGCTGGGTGCAGCTGGCCTCGTGCGGCGTGGACGGCCCCATGCCCACGCTCGACGTCGGCCTGCGCACCGTGCTCTCCTTCAACCGCGACTGGACCATCACCCCCAAGACCCGCGCGAAGCCGGTGGACCCCGGCATCCCCTGCCGGCTGACCGAGGCGCGCATCGACGTGACCGACCGCGTGCGCAAGCTGGTGCAGGGGCTGATGGACAACGCGGCGCCGCAGGTGGACGAGAAGATCCGCGCCGCCGCGCAGCTCCGGGAGCGCGTCGAGGGCGTCTGGGCCACGGCGCAGCAGCCCATCCGCGCGGCCGACGACGTCTACCTCCTCCTGCAGCCGCAGGCCGCCGCGGCGACCCCGCCCACTGGCAAGGGGACGACGGTGAGCACCACCGTCTCCATCACCCTGCAGCCCAGGGTGGTGATCGGCGACAAGCCCGAGGTCGACACGCTGCCGCTGCCGCCGGGCGGGACCACGGCGCCGGGGCGGGGCTTCCGCGTGGCCCTGGTCGCCGAGCTGCCGTACGAGAAGGCGAACGAGATCCTGCGCGAGGAGCTGGTGGGGCGCGAGTTCGACGTCCGGGGACACAAGGTGAAGGTGCGTGCCGCGCGCCTCTACGGCGGCGGCAGCCAGGTGGTGCTGGCGGTGAAGGTGGGGGGCGAGGCGCGCGGCGAGCTGTACTTCGTGGGCACGCCCGACTTCGACCCGCAGACGCAGGTCGTCTCCGTTCCCGACCTGGACTACTCGGTGGAGAGCAAGCAGCTGCTGCCGCAGGTGGCCGACTGGCTGCTGTACGACGACCTGCGCGACCGGATGCGCGCCGCCGCGCACTTCGCCGTGGGCGACCGCGTGGACCAGATCCGGCGCGACGTGGACGCGGCGCTCAACCGCAACCTGGGGCGCAGCGTACGGCTCTCGGGCGGGGTGGACCGCATCCGGCCGCTGGGGATCTCGGTGTTCGCCACCTCGCTGGCCGCCGTTGTCGAAGCCGACGGCCACGCGCAGATTCACGTGGACGTCGGCGCGCCCGCGCGCGCCTCATCGCCCCCCGCCGATTCCGCCCGCAGATGAGCGACGCGCCCTTCCGTGACAACGTGGTGGTGCTGACCGGCGCCTCCGCTGGCATCGGCCGCGAGATGGCGCTGCAGCTGGCGCGGCAGGGCGCCGTCCTGGTCCTCGCCGCGCGCGACGCAGCCAAGCTGGGCGAGGTGGCCGACGCCTGCCGCGCGCTCGGCGCGAAGGCGACCGCCGTTCCCACCGACGTGGCCGACGAGGCGCAGTGCCGGGCGCTGGTCGAGCGCGCCGTCGCGGAGCACGGGCGCATCGACACGCTGGTGAACAACGCGGGGATCGGGATGTGGGCGCGCTTCGATGAGATGAAGGCGCTGGAGCCGTTCGAGCGGATCATGCGCGTGAACTACCTGGGGAGCGTGTATCCGACGTTCTATGCGCTGCCGCACCTGAAGCGGACGCGCGGCCGCATCGTGGCCGTCAACAGCCTGACCGGGCTCACCGGCGTGCCCACGCGCAGCGGCTACGCGGCCAGCAAGCACGCGGTGACGGGGTTCTTCGGCTCCATCCGCATCGAGCTGGAAGACAGCGGGGTGACGGTGACGCAGGTGTTCCCCGGCTTCGTAGCCACGGAGATCCGCGAGCGAGCCTTCGGCCCCGACGGCCGGCCGCTGGGAGAGGGGAACAGCCCGGTGCGCGAGAAGGAGGTGATGAGCGCGGAGGAGTGCGCGCGCCAGATCATCGACGCCGCGGCCAGGCGCAAGCGCGACGTGATCATGACGCTGCGCGGGAAGATCGGCGCCAAGCTCAAGCTCATCTCCCCCACCCTGGTCGATCGCATCGCCAAGAAGGCCATCGCGCAGGGGAAGTAAACAGAAAAGATTGCCTCACGCAGAGGAGCAGAGGCAGCGGAGAACTCATCTCTGCTGCCTCTGCTCCTCTGCGTGAGGCAATTCTTTGTTGCCTTCAACCGGCGCCCGTCAGCGGCTCATGCTCACCGTCACGTTGCCGTTGCGGTCGAACCGGCAGGTGCCCTGGTGGCCGGCGCCCACCCAGCGGTAGCGCGCGTTGTTGCGGCTCGCGTTCACCTGCGTGGCCTGCACGCGGCCCCGCCGCACACCCAGCCGCTCGGCCGCCGCCTGCTGGCAGAGGCGCGCGCCGTTCGGCACCGCATTGCCGTAGTTGTTGTCGTAGTTGTCGTTGTAGTTCGTGCCGCGGCTGTAGCGCGTGCTCGAGCCCACCTGGAAGCGCGCGCGGCACCCGCCGCTCACCCAGATGGCGTTGCGCGTGTAGCCCCACGTCCGCCCGCCCACGCAGGCGCGGTCGCTCAGCTGGTCCACCAGCCGCACGCCGTTGCGCGTGTCCGCGCCGCAGACCTGCCGCTGCCCCTCGTACGACTCGCAGGTGACGGTGGTCAGCTGCGCCTGCGCGGTCCTGGGCGCGAGCCCCAGCGCCGCCGCCGCCGCGACCATGATTGCTGCCGTCCTGAGCATCTTCACCCCTCCCGTTCGCGTGTCCTCAGCCGGACATCCAATCCCTCCGCTCCCGGCTCGGGGCGTTCCTCCATGCAACCTAAATGCCGCGATAGCAACATCTTGCGTTAAAATTGAGAAACAGAAGGGGCTCACGCAGAGTCAGCAGGGTCAGCAGAGGAACTGCGGTTCTCTGCTGACCCTGCTGACTCTGCGTGAGCCAATCCCGATCTTTTCGGTCGTCAGCGGGTGATGCGCACCGCCACGTCACCGTCGCGCTCGATACGGCAGGTGCCCTGGCGGCCGGCGCCCTGCCAGCGGTAGATGCGATCATTGCGGTTGCCGCGGCCGTTGTTGGCCACCCACGCGTCGATCCGCGAGCGGGGAACGCGCAGCCGCCACGCCACCGCCTCCTCGCAGCGGCGCGTGCCGCCGCGCACCGTGCGGCTGTCGCCCCAGTCGTTGTTGCGGCGGTTGTCGTCCCAGCGGCGGTTGTCGTCCCGGCGGTCGTCGTCGTACCGGCCGCCGTAGCCCGAGCCGTAGCCCACGCGGAAGCGCGCGCGGCAGCCGTCGTCCACCCAGATCCCGCTGCGGGAGTAGCCCCAGCTGCGCCCCTGCACGCACGGGCGGTCGCTCAGCCGGTCCACCAGCTGCACGCCGCCGCGGGTGTCCACGCGGCACACCTCGCGCCGCCCGTCTCTCGACTGGCAGGTGACGGTCGTCTGCGCCTGCGCGGGCCGGTCCGCCAGCCCCAGCATCGTCGCCACCGCCAGCATCGCCATACCGGTCTTGATCATCGTGCACCTCTCGTGTCGTGGGTCAGGGCCCGGCGGGATGGCCCGGGCCCGCCATCCGGAATTGCAACCGAAGGACCGGGCCGCGCCGAATCTCCATCTCCCGACGCAAGTCGATGCGGTTCAACGAGATACACGAAGGGCGGAGATGCCCGTCCGGCATCTCCGCCCCTGTCGATCCGTCCTCTGCAGGTGCCGCCGCTCAGCCGCGCGGGGGGACGGGGACGCGCCAGATCCGCTCGGCGTACTCGCGCACGCTGCGGTCGCTGCTGAAGAAGCCGCAGCGGGCCACGTTCAGGATCGAGCTGCGCGTCCACGCCTCGGTGTCGCGGAAGGCGCGGTCCACCTCGGCCTGCGCCGCCACGTACGCGTCGAAGTCCGCCAGCACGAAGAAGGGGTCGTGGTGGAGAAGCCCCTCGATCAGCGGCCGGAAGAGCCCCGGGTGCTCGGGGGAGAGGAGGCCGCTGGCGACGAAGTCCAGCGCGCGCTTCAGCCGCGGGCTCGCCTCGTACTCCCCGCGGGGGTTGTATCCGGCCGCGCGCCGCGCCTCCACCTCGTCCGCCGTCAGGCCGAAGATGAAGATGTTCTCCTCGCCCACCCGCTCGGCGATCTCCACGTTGGCGCCGTCGAGCGTGCCGATGGTCAGCGCGCCGTTCAGCGCGAACTTCATGTTCCCCGTGCCGCTGGCCTCGAACCCCGCGGTGGAGATCTGCTCCGACAGGTCGCTCCCCGGGAAGATCTCCTCGGCGATGGAGACGCGGTAGTCGGGGATGAAGACCACCTTGAGCAGCTTCGACACCTTCTCGTCGGCGTTCACCACCCCCGCCGCGGCGGTGATCAGGCGGATGATGAGCTTGGCCGTGTCGTACGTGGGCGCCGCCTTCCCGCCGAAGATCACCGCGCGGGGAACGGCGTCGGGCTGATCCGCGTCGCGCATCTCCAGGTACGCGTCGATCACCCGCAGCGCGTTCAGCAGCTGGCGCTTGTACTCGTGCATGCGCTTCACGTGCACGTCCATCATCATCGCCGGGTCCAGCCGCACCCCGGCCTCGCGCTCGGCCAGCGCGGCCAGGCGGCGCCGGTTGCGCGCCTTCACCGCGCGCCACTGCTCGCGGAACGCCGCGTCGTCGGCGAACGGCTCCAGCAGCGCCAGCTGCTCGAGGTCCACCAGCCAGTTGTCGCCCGGCGTGTGCAGCAGCTTCTCGTCGATCAGGTCGGCCAGCGCGGGGTTGGCCTTCAGCATCCAGCGCCGCTGGGTCACCCCGTTGGTGACGGAGGTGAAGCGCTCGGGCCACAGCTCGGCGAAGTCGCGGAAGATGCGGTCGCGCAGGATCTCGCTGTGGAGCTCGGCCACGCCGTTCGTCGTATGGCTGCCGACGATCGCGAGATGGGCCATCCGCACCGTCCCGCCGGAGACGATGGCCATCCGCTCCTCGCGCTGCGGCTCGTCGGGGAAGGCCTCGCGCACCCGCTCGCGGAAGCGGCGGTCGATCTCCAGCACGATCTCCAGGTGCCGGGGGAGGAGGCGGCCGAACAGATCCACCCCCCACGTCTCCAGCGCCTCGGGAAGGACGGTGTGGTTGGTGTAGGCGAAGGTGCCGCGGGCAAGCTCGAACGAGTCGTTCCACTCCATCCCGTGCTCGTCCATCAGCAGCCGCATGAGCTCGGGGATGGCCACGGCGGGGTGGGTGTCGTTCAGCTGCACCTGCACCTTCTCGGTGAAGTCGGCGAAGGTGCGCCGCTCCTCGAGGTAGCGCCGGATGATGTCCTGTAGGGTGGCGCTGACGAAGAAGTACTGCTGCTTCAGCCGCAGCTCCTTCCCCGCCCCCGTGTTGTCGGGGGGATACAGCACCTTGGAGATGGTCTCGGTGTCGGCCTTGGCCTGCACCGCGGCGATGTAGTTGCCGCCGATGAAGTCCTCCAGGTCGAACTCCTCCGTGGCCTTCGCGGCCCAGAGGCGGAGCGTGTTCACGGTGGACACGTCGTAGCCGGGGACGGGCACGTCGTACGCCATGGCCAGCACGTCGCTGCTGTCCACCCACTCGTAGTGGATGCGCCCCTGCTCGTCGGCGCGGCCGCTCACCCGGCCGTACAGCTTCACCCGGTAGGTGCGGTCGGGGCGGGCGATCTCCCACGGGTTCTCGTCGCGCAGCCAGTTGTCGGGGCGCTCCACCTGGCGGCCGTCCACCACGTCCTGCCGGAACATCCCGTGCTCGTAGCGGATCCCGTAGCCGTAGCCGGGAAGCCCCAGCGTGGCCATCGAGTCCAGGTAGCACGCGGCCAGGCGACCCAGGCCGCCGTTCCCCAGCCCGGCGTCGGGCTCGCTGCACTCCAGCTCCTCCAGGTCGTAGCCCAGCTCCTCCAGCGCCTCGGCGGTGGCGTCGTGGATCCCCAGGTTCAGCAGCGCGTTCCCCAGCGTGCGGCCGATCAGGAACTCTAGGGAGAGGTAGTAGACGCGCCGGGCGTCCTGGCGGGTGTAGCGCGCCTGCGTGGCGGCCCACTTCTCGGCCAGGCGGTCGCGCACCGTCCAGGCGGTGCTGAAGTACACGTCGCGCTTGGTGGCCGAGGCGGCGTCGCGGGCCAGCGTGTACGTCAGGTGGTTGGAGATGCGGTTCTTGAGCGCGTCCACGCGGGTGGAGCGGCGCCCGGCATCGAGGATCGTGCTCATATCGTCAGCAAAGCTTCCAAATTCGAGACGAGGCAGCGGGCCATGGGAGCGGGCCGGATTTGTCGTCAGGGATGGAGTCCGAGGCCGGCGCGGACGGGGGGACGGCGGTCGAGGACTGCGGGTTTCTCTGGGTGGTACCGGAAGCTAGCCCCTCGGGTTCCTCGCGGAAAGGGTTGCGGAATGTCCTCTCCGCTCATCTCCGCCGCGCTTCCGCCGCCCGCCGTTGGCGACTACCTTCGCGGGGGATAAGGACACCTCGGCCCCCGCCGCACCCCATCCCGCCATGCCGACCGAACCCGTCGCGGGCGACCGCATCCCCCCGCCCGAGCCCCTCGCGGGCGACCCCGCCACCCCGAACCAGCTCGTCGCGCGCGATCCCTGGGCCCCGCCCGCGCCCGTGCCGACCGACGACGAGCTGGCCCGGATCAACGCCGAGTACCTCCGGCGCAAGCGCAGGCTCAACCTGGCCGGGCTGGCGTGGCTCCTCTACGGCGCGCTCATCCTCTTCACCCTGCGGCCGGGCGAGGTGAGCACCATGGTGGCGATGTTCGCCGGCGTGCCGTTTATCTACGCCGCCATCCTCTACATCTGGCGCTGCCCGAAGTGCAACGGATACCTGGGGCCGAAGTGGGCGGTGCACCGCTGCCCCAGCTGCGACGTGGTGCTCGACCCCCGCGGGTGAGATCCGG
Organism: Longimicrobium sp.; assembly: GCA_036377595.1. Taxonomy (NCBI): domain Bacteria; kingdom Pseudomonadati; phylum Gemmatimonadota; class Longimicrobiia; order Longimicrobiales; family Longimicrobiaceae; genus Longimicrobium; species Longimicrobium sp. The sequence goes on from DASUYB010000142.1 coordinate 19,283, forward strand.
GGTGACCGCGATCGTGAGCGCTCGATCTGGAACCCGTTGCGATGGGGTGCGTGCTCTGCTGCCCTCGAACCGGTTTTGACCGGGCCCCGAACGGAATCACCCCTCGAACGCGGCAGCCGCGCGGCGATCTTCGCCGCGCGGCTGCCGTCTTTCGTCCGTCGAGAGTTCGATCAGTTGCCGTTCGGCGGCTGCAGCGGATAGAAGCAGCCACCCGGGGCGCCGTCGGTGTAGCACGCCTGGTCGTACGAGTTCGGGCAGACGTTGGGAACGCAGCTGCCGTCGTACGTCTGGTTCTCCGAGGCGCAGGCGCCCCCCGCGCAGGTGGCCGCGCAGCTGTTGCAGCCGCCGGTGTTGTATCCGCAGCTTCCCAGGTTCGTGGGATGGACGGTGGTCGCGTGGCCGTTGACGGTCCCGCGGCGCCCGCCCGGTCCGCCGGTGGCGAACGATTCGACGTGCAGCTGTTCGAGGTCCATCCGCAACTTGCGCATCGGGATGCTCCTGGGAAGGATGGTCGCGGACGCGACGGGTCGCCCCGCCACGCCGCACGGTGATTCGTCTTTTTTAGAGTCCAGGTAATTCGAAAAGGTTTGATCCCGCGGTGCGCGATCGCAGCGGCTCGAGCGCCGCCCGCATCGTCGCTGCGCCGTGGACGAACGCGGCCGCTCGCTGCGGGACGCGCGTTCCGCGAGCCGAAGTCAGTCGATCGGTTTGAGGTTGGCCACGATGGCGGCGCGGTGCGGCTCCAGGAACGGCGGCAGCACCACCTTCTCGCCCAGCGCCGCCGCATCCTCGTCCACCGCGAAGCCGGGGCCGTCGGTGGCGATCTCGAAGAGGATGCCGTTGGGCTCGCGGAAGTACAGGCTGCGGAAGTAGTAGCGGTCGATCTCGCCGCTGTTGGGGATGCGCATCTCGTTCAGCCGCGCGGCCCAGGCGTGGTACTGCTCCTCGTTGGGCGTGCGGAAGGCCACGTGGTGCACGGCGCCGGCGCCCTGCCGCGCCACCGGCAGGTCGGGCTGCACCGCCACGTGCAGCTCGGCGTGGGGTCCGCCCGCGCCCATCTCGTACACGTGCACGTTGGGCTGCGCGCTGTCGTGCGCGTAGCTGCGCACGTGGCGCATGTTCAGCACCTCGGTGAGCACGCGTTCGGTCTGCGTGATGCTGGGCACGCTCATCAC